>JAGLTP010000099.1 GCA_023135215.1 Candidatus Heimdallarchaeota archaeon | reverse complement strand
CCTGTAGCATAATCACCTAGAAGTACTATTTTTACAACACCAAATATGGACATTGTTATTCAAGATTGAAGTAGAGAGGTAATTTATTAGCTTTTTGCTAATGCGAATGTTATTACAGCAATTCTTGATATTTTAGCTTCAAATAATCCATATTTTTCTCAAAAACAGAGACTACAGGGGTCAGTTTTCCATGACCTGGAACTACTGCTTTTAGATCTTTCTTATAATATTTTTCTAGAATTTTATAATGTTGAAGTGGATCAACAGCAAATGGCATCACTGTCTCTTTTTCTGCCCAACTGGGTTCCACATTTTCAAATAAAAGATCACTCATAAAACAGATTTTTTCAAAAGGAAAATAAGCTAAAATATCTCCTTCTGAATGCGCAGCTCCAACATTGATAATATGCACCGTTCGTTTGCTTCCTTGAACAATAAGAGAATCATTAATCAACAGATTAGGAGTTCTTAGCAGAAAATTTGGTTCTAATATGGTTTCCAAGAATTTGATGTCGTTTTCTATCTCAAAAATCTTAGTGGGATTCTCTTCAGTTTTTAACTGATCCTTGTAAGTGTTTATCTCTGATGGAGCAATTTTCTGATATTCATCTAACTTCTCTAATGTGTACTTCTTCATCATTGCTAGGGTTGTAGGATTACTTAATATGGGAACATTGGAAGGAATAGCATAATTTCCATAGATGTGATCTCCATGAAAATGACTGTTTATAACCATCGTTGGTTTTTTTGATGTAAAAATTTCAACTGCATTAAGTAAATCTTGAGTTGCATTTGGAGCTGCTAAAGTATCAAAGAGAATAACATGATCACCAAGATCAAAAAATCCTGCATTCGCACCGGTTAAAGCATGATCTGTGGCAATTACGGCATAGATACCTTCATGTAACTTGTATAGAGTGAAAAAGGGTGATTCAAATTTAACTAGTTCGTAATCCATGATGAGAACATGATTCTTGATACACTAATATTCCTTTCTTAATGTAATATACCACTAATCAGAGTTGATGTGAAAAATTTAACAATGAGTTTTCCTTGTCTATTCTTGTATGTCATTCACTGTTATCTGTGGAGGTTTTTGGGGAGATGAAGGTAAAGGTAAGATTCTTTCATTTCTAGCTTTAAAAGATGAACCAAGTATTGTAGCAAGAGCTGGAGTAGGAACAAACGCTGGTCACACAATTCAGTTTCAAGAGCAAGAATATAAGCTTCGAATGGTACCATCTGGTTTCATTAATCCTAAGATTCGCTTATTAATTGGTGCTGGAGTTTTAGTTGATCCAAAAATTTTGCTAAGAGAACTAGATGAAACCAAAACTCATGATAGAATGGGTGTAGATTTTCAGTGTGGAATCATTGAACAAGAACATATAGACATTGATTCTTCTAATGGACATCTCAAAGGAAAGATAGGGTCAACAGGAAGTGGGACTGGTCCAGCAAATGTAGACAGAGTGCTACGTAAACTAAAAGTAGCTAAAGAAATTCCTGAATTAGAATCTTATCTTACTGATGTAAGTGTTGAAATCAATGATGAGTTAGACAAAGGTACTGGAGTAATAGCAGAAGGAAGTCAAGCAATTCTACTTTCATTGTTTCATGGAAGTTATCCTTATGTTACATCTAAGGACACTTCTGCAGCTGCGATTTGTTCAGATCTTGGAGTAGGTCCAACAAGAGTTACTGATGTTATGGTTATCATGAAATCTTTTATCACTAGAGTAGGAACAGGAGAGCTACCAGGAGAACTATCACCTGAAGAAACAAAGAAAAGAGGGTGGGAGGAATATGGAGCTGTCACAGGACGATTGAGAAGAGCTGCACCATTCAATTACAACCTTGCTAGAAAAGCAGTTAGATTGAATGGAGCAACACAGATTGGTTTAACCAAACTTGATATTCTTTACCCACAAATAGCAAAAGCTAATGATGTTGATATGATAAAAGGTGACGTAGAGGAGTTTATTGACAAGATTGAATCCGAGACTAAAATCAAAGTTTCAATTATTGGTACTGGTCCATCAGCTGAGGATATAATAGATTTACGAGAGCACGCCTAGATTGCTCTTACTAATTTTTAGAATAATCTTTATATTAGATGAGTTTTAACCGTTATCGAACAAAAGAATGTCAAGGATACCCTCAAAATTACACCCTGATTTTCAAGATGTTTATTTCTTGAATCTTGATAGAATTTTAGTGCCAATAGGTTGTAAAGATTTTGAGTGTATGGGGTTGGAAATCGCGTTTTACATAGCACATGAATATGGGGGAAAAATAGATCTTTTACATATAGGAACAAATGTTGGTAGTAGTATCGATAGTTATCTCAAAAAACTTACTAAATATGAAATCGAACACGATCTTATTATTGAGAATAAGAAGAATGTTCCTGAAGCAATAATCGATTATTGGAAGAAACACAGACATAATCTTGTGATTATGTCTGGAAGAAGAAGACCCACTATTTTTGATAAAATGACAACAAAGAGTATTTCAACTTCAATAATCCCTCATATTCAAACCGAAGTTCTTCAAATCTTCCCTCCAACAATAAAGAAAATTTCTGATAAACTAAAAAAAATAGCAATATTATTACCGTATTCTACAAGAGATCCTTTTCTATTAAGATGGGCATCAGCTATTGCTGCACCACAAAAAAGTGCTAAAGTCAAAGTCTATCATATCGCAGAAGTACCTGCGACTTTACCGCTTAGAGAAGTTCTCAAAGAGAAGGAGATTAAAAAAGAACAGAAGTCTTTTAGAACTTATCTCAAAAGATATGAAGATATTTTCGGGCAAATTGTTCAACCTAAATTTATTGTTGGTCGTAAAGCTTTATCTTCACTGAAATTTATTTCTGGTAAAGATGAGCCAGATTTAGTAATAATAGGAAAATCTA
>JAGLTP010000098.1 GCA_023135215.1 Candidatus Heimdallarchaeota archaeon | reverse complement strand
ATTCTTCTATATATTTGTTTTAAGATTAAACATGAAGGGTTGGATATCTTGAGCTACAAAGAAGTATTAGATCGAACAATAAAAGAAATACATGAAGAACTCCCTAAAAATTCGGAAATATCTAAAATTGAATTTGAAGGACCAGAAGTAGCGGTTTATTCACGCAATCCTCGCGTGCTAGTAGATGATGAAACCATTGTAAAAGACCTTGCAAAAAAACTTAGAAAGAGAATTGTTATTCGATCAGATCCAGAGGTAAGATTACCAAAAGATGAAACAATATTTCTAGTAAACGAGTTAGTAGGTAAAGATGGAGAAATAACAAATATTGATTTTGACGAGCTAGTTGGAGAAGTAATTATTGAAGCACTAAAACCCGGAATAATCATAGGTAAGGCAGGTGAGATGTTACGCACTATTATAGCTAGAACACTTTGGCGTCCTAGAGTAATGAGAACACCCCCTATTGAATCGAGAGTAATAAAAACGATAAGACACCTATATCAAGAGAATTCTAAAAATAGACAAGAAATACTCAGAGCAATAGGTCAGAGAATACATAGACCAATAATATATAGAGATGATACTATAAGAGTTACTGGATTGGGTGGTTTTGCAGAAGTGGGGAGAAGCAGTGCTTTGCTTCAAACAGGGGAAAGTAGTATTTTGATCGATTGTGGAATCAATGTTGGGAGCAATTCACCAAATAATACTTTTCCGAGATTCGACCTACCAGAGTTTGATGTTGAGAAATTAGATGCAGTCGTAATATCCCATGCACATTTAGATCACTCAGGTTTTGTTCCTTATCTATTCAAATATGGTTACAACGGAGCGGTTTATACAACAAGACCAACTCGAGATCTAATGACTATGCTTCAAATAGATTACTTAGATGTGGCTAAAAAAGAAGGGAAGACATTACCATATGAGAAAAAAGATATTACAGCTACAGTTTTGCACACGGTAGTTTTAGACTATGGTGAAGTGACAGATATTTCTCCAGATATTCGCTTAACCTTTCATAACGCTGGACACATCGTCGGAAGTGCCATCCCCCACCTTCATGTAGGTGAAGGAGTCTATAATTTAGCTTTTGCGCAAGATATCAAATTTGCAAAATCTAATCTATTGGATCCTGCTAATGCAAGATTTCCAAGATTAGAGACTTTATTCATTGAATCAACATATGGGAAGCCTCAAGATATACTCCCACCTAGAATAGAATGCGAAAAACAACTTAGAAATATCATTCTAGATTCGATAAATAAGGGGGGAAAAGTATTAATTCCTGTTCTTGCAGTAGGTAGAGCTCAAGAAATCTTAGTTGTGTTAGAAGGTTTAATGAGGAATAATGAAATTCCAAATATACCAATTTACACTGACGGGATGATTCGTGAAGCATCTGCTATCACAACAGCACATCCAGAATTTCTATCGAAATCTCTACGAGAAAGAATCTTCCACGCTGGTCAAAATCCTTTCCTCGCTGAACAGATAAAACAAGTAGCATCAATGGAAGAAAGAGAATTAATAATAACTGGGGATCCTGCAATAATTGTTGCAACTAGTGGTATGCTGAGTGGAGGTCCAAGTGTAATGTACTTTAAATCATTATGTCAAGATTCCAACAATGCCTTGATTTTTGTGAGTTATCAAGGTAAAGGAACCCTTGGTAGTAAAATCCAGAAAGGAATTACTGAAATTCAAATGGTCGAGAATGGGAGGACAGTGATGTATCATATCGATATGGCTGTACACAGTATTACAGGATTCACAGGTCACAGTGATAGAAAGGAGCTTGAGAGCTACATACACAAGGTCACACCAAAACCAGAAAGAATTGTAGTTATTCATGGAGAAGAATCAAAAGTTTCTAAATTTGCATCTTGGATTTATAAAAATACTAAAAGGGAGAGCTTGGCTCCACCTAATGGAACAACAATCCGATTAAGATAAAATTAGAGCTGAAAATTCCATATGTCATCTTTCAGATGATGAATCATTTTAACGATTTTTCCCTTTTTTGTCTTCTCAAATTCTTGAGCATCTATTAGCGACATTCCTACTGCAATGATAGTTTCAGCTTTTTCTTCATGTATTGCTACTATTACATCCTTACGTATGGTTTCATCAAAAAAGACAACTCCTGGAGCCATAACATCTGCTCCATTTGTAATAAATCTAATTGCTCCTACATCTACGATTACTTTTGGAAGTTTCATTGAAGATTCCCGTAAACAATAAATTGATGGTATAAGCAAGTCATTGTAAGAAAAAAACCACATCCTATTTTTTCTTAATAGAACCTTACCCTCATCAGCTCGTGCTTCTTCTAAGTTATCCGTTTTCTGAATGAAATCAACTATTGATTCTCCATAGGTCTCTGATAGTTTCATCTGTAATAGTTTCTTATCTTTTTTTGATAGAAATTTTCTTCCTTTGATTTGCATTCTTTAACCTTCAAAAGAATTATTTTTTTATTCCAATTTCTCAAGGATGGAACTATATGACTCCTTAATTGCTTCATATCTTTCTTTCGATGACATTCCCAGGAGATACATTTGCTCTTCATTTTCAAGTCTTCTTGTGAATTCATCCGTTAACGATGAGATGAAAGTTTCAATTGAGTCTTGGATATTTGAAATTAGATCTGCACCAGGTTCTGGAATAGTATAGATATATTTCAATGTCGGATAAGTGTCTGCTTTTCTCTCTATCAAACCTATTTCCAGCATTTGCTTAAGGTGTTTTTCCACTGCAGGTCTAGATATGTGCAACTCCTTCGTTAGTTCGTCAGCAGTTAGTTTCATAGAACTTAAAAGTTTGAGTATTTTTCTTCTTGTTGCATCTCTAAAAATAGAGTAAATTGTATCTATAACAGGCAACTCGTTTTCTATATCTGACATCGATATTTGAAATAAGTAGGTGGTCTATAAATTATTTGCGTCCAGCAATAAAGAAAATTAAAGGTGGTAGAGAGAGGAAAATTTCTCTTCCAAGTATTTAATATGATATTTAGGTGTAAGTTCTTCTCCAGTGATTTCTTTAACCATATCGAGACAATCCAAGGTTCCACCCCTTTGATGAACATTTGTTTCAAGCCATTGACGGATTGGAGTGAATTTACCATTTTGTAAAGAAATTTTCCAATCAGAAAGATCTTTAGACATTCTAGCGGTTATTTGAGAAGAGATTAAATCACCTATAGCGTAGCCAAAGAAGTAGCCATAATATTGACTAAACCAATGTAAATCTTGCATCACGCCTAGAGTGTCATTTGGGACATTTACTCCTAAGTATTCTTTGTATTTCTCATTCCAAACCTGAGGTAAATCTTTAGCTTCGATTTTACCTGTAAACCAATCCCTTTCAATTTCAAAACGAATAATAACGTGTAAAATATAGGTTACTTCATCAGCTTGAATCCTTATTAAACTTGGAGTCACAGCATTAAGAGCAAAAAAGAAATCTTCCATTGAAACATCATTAAAAACACGTGTAGTATCTTTTTGAAATAATGGATAGTAATAAGACCAGAATTCTTTTGAGCTAGCAATAACATT
>JAGLTP010000097.1 GCA_023135215.1 Candidatus Heimdallarchaeota archaeon | reverse complement strand
TTGAAGAAAAGAGAATTTTTGCTCTCAAAAGAAGAGTTCCAAGTTTAGAACAAGTAGAAAGAATGATGGATAATGCTGCTGGAGTAGTTGAAGGTATTGGAGAAGATAGGATTCGATATATCAATATTGCAATTGATATTACAGCTCATTGCGATTGTGCAACAACAGGAGGACATTTACTTGTACCTGACGTAGGAATCTTCTATTCTAAAGATCCAATAGCAATAGATCAAGCAGGGGTGGATTTAGTAACAAAATCTCCTGGAATGCCTGGTTCTGTAGCTGAAACAGGTATTAATAGTCCTTCCGGTAGAATTGAACCTATTCCAGAAGCAATGATTCCAGGTGGTGAAAAACTTGGTCTTTTCAGCGTATGGAGTGATCCTGATTCTAGACCAAAACTTGTTGAGACTCAGCTATCTAGCGCATTTGATCTTAAACTTGGCTCAAGAGAATATGAGTTAATTGACGTGACACCAAAGAAAGAAGTCAAATAATTAAGCCAAAAAGCTTAATTACTTATTTATTTTTTTTGGAATGAAAAATATGGTTGCTGTATATTTCGAATGGATCATGATCTGTTTATTTTTCATTGTTGCAATAATTCATATTCTAGGAGAATATCTGCTTGAAAGAAAAACAATATCCAGTTTCAAAATACGATATGCAACAAAACCTCTTTTGATGCCAATACTAGTGATTCTATATTTAGTATATAATCCTAACATCAGTTGGTGGATTGTTTTAGCATTGATAGGAGGATTTCTAGGTGATGTATTTCTTATGTTACCAGATTCCGATAAGACAAAGAAGTGGTTAAAAGTTGGTTTGATTTCTTTCCTTTTTGGTCACATTTTCTATATAGTTGCTTTTTCAATCTATGTTTATAAATTTCCATTTTTTAAATGGTGGATACTTTTTCTCATCATACCTTTTGTTGTAGCTGCTGTTATATTGATGCCTATCATTACCAAGAGTGCAGGGAAAATGGCTGTTCCGGTAGTCGTTTACATTATTATAATCTGCTTTATGAGCGTCAACACAGCATTCCTCATTATACCTGTAGAAAATTACCCTATTGGTTGGGAAGCACTATATATGGGCGGTATAATTACAATCTACATTGGTGCTTGGTTCTTCGGAATTTCTGATACACTAAACGGTTATGGAAAGTTTGTTAAACAGTTCAAAAATGAACGAGTTTATACAATGAGCACGTATATACTGGGACAATTTCTTTTGGTTTTTGGTTATTTACTTATTACAACAACTGTAATCTATCCCTCTGGATTATAATTTAAGCATTTTTTTTATGTTTAATCCTAGTATCATTTCCGTCTCTTTTTCACTAATATTCATTCTTTTGATCTTCTTAATATTATTTTCTAGATTCTTTTCACCAAAAGGGGAATCAGATCCCATAATAACATGATCTGCTCCAAAATGCTTCATTGCATATCTTATCCTTCGTTTTGAGATAATGAAGTATGTTGAGATATCGAAGTGAAGATTCTTCAGATCTTTACCTAATTTCTTAACAATTTCCAATCCAATAAAATGTGCTATAATAAAATTCGTTTTCGGAAATTCACGAGCAAGCTTAACAAGTTTTCTAACTTCTTCTTTTGAATAAATATGTATGAAAATAGGTAGTTCTTCTTTTCCTGCAAATTCTGCTAATTTTCGCATTCCTGTCTCATCATTTGAAAATTGGGTTAAACATTGGTGTAGTTTAATTCCCTTTATTTCCCAGATATCTAGTGCCTTTCTTATCCTGTTTATCGTATCTTTATTATTCGGATTTACCCATAGAAATTGTATAATTCTTTTAGGGTGTTTTTCTCTAAGTGAATTAATCAACTCGTTCCCTTGTTCAAAATAACGATCTGGAACATCATGTTTTAAGTAATATTTATTTGCTAGGAATATTAAATGCCTGATTTTACTGATTGGAGTATAACTGATTTTTGGAATATCATGGATAAGATTATCTTCTAAAGCACCTGGACAAAGAATTATTTTGTCTACTCCTAATTCATCAAGTATCGGGATTAGTATTTTTGGATTTGCAAAATCTCCGCTAGCATGAGCATGTCCATCTATAATCATTTTGAAACCTCTAAACCACAGTCACTTTAATTTATATTAAGATTCTTCAATCTTCATCTTCTTACAAATATAAATGGCAAACGTTTTTGTAATTCCTCATTCTAATACCCCTATGGCTTTCATTGGTCATTTTATCGTAGGTTTAAGCATAGTTATCCCGATTTACTACTTTAATAGAGAAAAATTCAGTCATAAAATTGCAGCAATATTCGTTCTCTGCAATTGGTTAGGTCCTGATTCTGTTCAAGCTTATTTCTTCTTAAAATGGGATTTTGGATACTTTGAATGGGACTTTCATTATTTAATCCCATTCATAATCTGGGGAGGGATCTTAGCCTTCTTCTATTCGTATGTATCCAGATTCTCCGTTGTACGAACAAAACGTTTCTTCAGAATAAAAGATGATAAAAATAAGACACTGAATTGGGGAAATGCTTATCTTCTTGTTCTATTTGGGGGGATAATTCACACAATAACAGATACTCTTTCACGCAATAATTTAAAGATAAAATTCATGGAAACTATTTTTGAACCTACCCTATTTGATATGCAATTTTGGTGAACTAACTTAGGGATTCAATCCAAACAGGTGTAATTAATAGCTTATTTTATCCTTATTGTAGCCACATTTTTGCTTCTTTTTATTTTCAAACAGAAATTCAGAGATATGCTCATCTACTTAGGATCGTTAATAGCAGTAATACTCATAGGAACTTTAGCCATTGGTGATGGTTTTGTCGGAGGAGAATATGATATCGGAACTACAATCTTCAGTCTTCTTTTTATTTTCGCACCTTTAATGATGCTAATGTATGTTTTTAATGATGTTTCAAAGAAATCAGAGATAGAAGAAGTTGAAGAATTAGCATCATCGAAATCAACAAAAATTGTCGGTTTGTATATAGCTTCAGGAACAATACTAGTTTTAGGGGGATTAATTCTTTCGCTTGGGATGATTTGTATAATAAAACCAAATCTGATGGCTAGTTTCTTTAATTTCAGTAATAATATACTTTTTTATCTTGGAATTGTATTCACAATTATAGCAA
>JAGLTP010000096.1 GCA_023135215.1 Candidatus Heimdallarchaeota archaeon | reverse complement strand
TTGGGTGGGACTCTATTTCCATCTCCAAATGGTAATTCCATGTTGGATATTCTATATTTAGGAGCATTTATTGTAGGAGTCGTAATAATTATTCCACAGATATTAAAATTCGCTGAAAATAGGTTTAACTTATTTTCACGTTCTTCCACACCATATCTTTCAATAGGTGTTATTTTTGCTATCTTATTATTGTTATCTTTCTCTGCAAGCTATCTTGGATTTTCTGGCGCAATCGTCGCATTTCTATTTGGTCTTTCTATACAGAGGAATACAATAATTGTTCAAGATGTAAAAGAAACATTTGTAAAGATAGGAGAAGGAGTTTTTATCCCTTTGTTCTTCTTCACGGTAGGAGCAACTTTTGGGCTTGACAGGAGTATTTTCACTTTGACGAATTTACTAATTATTCCTTTAGCAATTGGTGCTAAAGCTTTAGGAGCATTCGCAGGAACATCAATTGTAGGTTTTGATATGAAATCTTCTGGACAAGTAGCTGTAGGTATGATGCCAAGAGCAGAAATAGTGATTGTAATTGCAGAAATTGGTTTGTTGTATGGTATTTTTGACCAACAAATTTTTTCGATGGCAATTCTTTTAGTTTTAACCACGGTACTATTAACTCCAATGGCATTAAAATTGGCATTTAGGCAAAAGAAAGAAGAAAGTGACACGGAACAACAGGGTTCTGGACAAACTTCTTGGTTGAAAATTAAGGCTAAAATGAGAATAAAAAAAGAGAAACACGAAAATGAAAAATGAGAAGAGAGAAAAACTTAATAGTAGATTTTACTCATCTGCTTCATTTTTTTTCATTAGGTATCTATTAGCAAAATGCTGAATTATTTCTTTAGCTGTTTCATAATCTAAATTTAACTGATTTCCCCATATACTTCTAGCTCTCTCTAATTTATGCATTAGAAGACCTAGTTTTAATCCTGTAATTGTATTTCTGGTAAATAACTCGCTTCCTTGGAAATTTAGTACACCATATTCTTGCATCAGTTTTCCATATACTTGGCTTAGTTCATTGAATTCAGCACTCAATTTGTCTAAATTAGTATTTAGCTTTTCAGTGTCAGATAAGTCTGCTCCGTCTAAATCTTGAATATAAACATAATAGTCCAACAATTGATTCACCATATCTTCCACATCAGAAACTTTGTCAAAAGTTGTATCAGGGATTAGTAACCGATAATTATTTTTTTTGTACATTCTAACACCTATTTCATTTTATTTAGTGTTTCAAGAGTTTGTCCTAACTCAATAATTGTCAAGTAATCATCTTCATATTCAATAAGAAGATCCCTTTGTAGCTTAGTTTTCTTTTTTGTATCAACTATATCATCTGAACGTTGCTTTATTTTTTGTTCTAGTAATCTAGAGTTGAAGAAAATGAGTATATTCTCCCAAATTCTTTCATCTTCATAACCAATGAACTCTTCAAAAAAAATCTCAATATTCGTCAGAATTTCTTCAGGATGTTTATTTCTTTTTTTAGATAGTTTGAGTAGTTTTTGTTTTTGCTGATAAGTTAGCTCGTATTTAATGTATTTCTTCTTCTCTGAGCTTTTCATAACAGTTTTCACCTAATATTCTTCTGAATTTTTCTCTCTATAACTAATGTATCAACAGCAGTTAAAGTCATAATTTCTAAGGTTTTTGCTATTGTTACACTATCATTAAAGTCTGGATCAAGACCTGCAACTCCTGTTGCATGAACAATCTCATAAATAGCTAAATTTTCATCTCCGTTATATTCCAGTTGTTTGAACAATTTAGCTTCAAAAGAAATAACAGAGTGATTGTAGATTGGTGCTGAAATTTCATTTCCAGGTGTTACTAATTTAGATTCTAATTGCACTTTATTATATGCAGATATTAGAATTCTATCTTCTCCTTTTCTAAGTAAATTTAAAGAAAGTTCTTCAGGAACTCCGTTTTTAGGAAGAGCAACTAAAACACGACAATCATTTAAAGGAAAATATTTTGTAAGGACATAGAGTTCTTGATTGTCAACGTTTCCTCCAATCCCAAGCAGCGGACTGATAGAAACCAGAAAATTGCATAAATCTTTAGGTAATTTTACCTGATCAAACATACAAATATCATTTTGATTACCATTTAAGAAAGTTCCCTATCTTTACTTTCTCTTATTTTAATTCGAAGAAGTTATATTCTATAACGATATAGAATCTTTATGGAAGAAATTAATTTCAACCAATACATGGAAAAATCAAGTTTCATGCTCGAAAAATATAGAAATAATCTTGATCATCTAAGGAAGATTATTCATAATATTGAGAAAAGTTTTTTCTTACCAATAGAAATGGTTGAGTATTTTTACAGTAATAAGAGCGAATATTATACTTGGCTTCAAACACAAGATTCAATCATATCATTAGAAGATGCATATAATGAATTAGTAGGGAGTATGTTGGACGCAATAGCTGCTCCAGATGATTTTAACTATTTCTTAAAAGACCAGAGAATACCAGTTTTACAGGTGATAGAACCCGAAGAAGAAGAAGGAGACGAA
>JAGLTP010000095.1 GCA_023135215.1 Candidatus Heimdallarchaeota archaeon | reverse complement strand
CCACAGACTCAAGAAATTATATGCAGAAACACCTATAAACTTTCTTTCTGGAAAAAACAAGTAATTAAAGCAATTTCCCATATCAGCAATCTTTAAAATCATCCTTCTTTAAGATATTAATTGTAAATCCATTGGTGATTTTATGGCTAAGAAGAAATCTATAGAAGAGCTTGTTGCTGATATTAAAAACATCAACAAGAAGATACAGACCTTAGAGAAATTCATAAATGACGAAAAGAAGCAAAAGGATACCAAACTTGACAAGATTAACAAATCCTCTGAAAATCTCGATAATGCAATTAGAAGCTTGAAAATTGAAGTTCAAGCTTTGGGTCCACGTTTTGAGAATGATTTGGAAGAGCAAGGTAAAAAACTTCAACAATCGATTGATGATTTCAGCACCTTTAAGCAAGAATTAGCTGAAGAAATGGAAAAAATCGAAGAAAAAGACAAAGCTCTGGAAGACCTTCGTTCTGAAGTTAAAGAAAAGGACATTATACTGAAAGAAAAGGAGAAAGAGCTTAAAAACCTGAAAGAGCAATTTTCTGAATCTATTTCAAGACTAGCTAAGCTTGAATCAGAACATGAAGCTCTCCAGAAAAAGTATGACCAAGCTAAGATCCTTGAAGAAGAACTCAAAACATCTTTAGAAACAACAGAAAAAGCTTATGATGAGTTTAAAACTAAAGAAGAACCTATAATGGCTCAAAACGAGAGTATTCGACTATTACTAACTTCAACTGATCAAGGAAAAATATACTTGGCTCTTGTAGAAGCTTTTCCAAATAGCTTAACCATTGATGATTTATCAGATGTTTGTGATACCACTGCTGTTAGCATAAAGCCTTCACTACTTGCTATGGAAGAGATTGAAGTCATTGAATTTAATCCTAGCACTAGAGAAGTTAAACTAGTTGCTTACGACTAAACTTCTTTTTTCTTTTTAATCTACTTGTAGAGATCAACCATCGAATCAGGTATTTTCATGAAGATAACTGCTTCTACATTTGGTCCTACATGAGAAAGAACACCGGGTCCTAATGGAGCTTGAGAATAGAATAAAGGATTTGTCTTTTCTTTCAATTTTGATCCTAATTCCTCAAACACTGGATTATCTTCTCCGTAAGCTACACCTAAAACAAAGTTTTTGTGTTTATGGGCATATTTGATTACCATCTCTTTCATTTCTTCAAAACCCGCTTCGATTCCTTTGACTGATTTATAAGAATCAATTTCTCCTTCTTTGTTAAGAAAGAGTAGAGGTTTTTTATTTAATAAGGTACCAAGCATATGTTTAGCTTTGCCAATTCTTCCTCCTTTAAGAAGGAAATCCAGGTTTTCTACTAAGAAGTAAAGGTTAGT
>JAGLTP010000094.1 GCA_023135215.1 Candidatus Heimdallarchaeota archaeon | reverse complement strand
AGTCTTCTTTATGGATATTTTCTAAGGAATCACTGTATTTTTCTCCTCCAAATCTAACACCAGCATTGTTGATTAAGATATCCAGTCTATCCATAAAACTAGTCATTTGCGTGTATAATTTATCTCGCTCTTCTTCATTACTAACATCCAATTCAGGGATAATTATCCTTCCTGAGTGTTTGTCTCTCAACTCCCTTAATTGAACTGCTGATCCCGGTCTCCTACATGATGCAATAACATAATCCCCTCTCTCTAGAAACTGTCTAGTAAATTCTAATCCTAAACCACTATTACTACCTGTGATTAAAATTCTCTTCATCTTTAACAATTTAGTGCTCTTCTCTTATTATATTTGTGTTAATTCCTTCAAAACTTATTAAAGTTAGAAAATATATAGTATTCATTTAGTAAGGTTTTATACTTGAAGATGAATGTAAAACAAGCAACTGCTATTAGAGATCTTTGTACAAATTGTGCTTATTGTAAGAGTGCAATAAAATGTCCAGGAGAATTATTTTGTATAGCTTGCGGGGCGTGCATAGAAGCTTGTCCTCAATCTGCAAGGGTTTTCATTGAAACAGAGAAAGAAGTAGAGAAGTTTAATCTGTTAATTGATGGAGATATATACACTGTTTTAGAGAATCAAACTGTTCTCAAGGTTCTTGAAGACCTAGGTTACAAAATATCATCTCACTCCCGTGATGAACAAATTTATACTCCCTGCAAGACAGGAGGTTGTTGGTCGTGTGCAGTTTTAGTGAATGGTGAGCTTAAGCCGTCATGTATCACTCCAATTGAAGATGGTATGGAGATTGTTACAGATGTAAATAATATTACTCCTCAAAGAATTGTTTCAGGTTTTCAAGGTCATCATGTTGGAGGGGTTGGTACTCCGAAAAATACTGAAACTACAAGTCCTTTCGGATATATAGAAGTTGCTTGTTTTACATCAGGATGCCTTTACAGGTGTCCAACTTGTCAGAATTGGCAAGTAACATATCTTTCAAACTCTGAATCTTTTACACCAAAAGCAGCTGCTAGAAAACTTACTTCTGTAAGAAAACAGTACAAAGTTGACAGAATGGCAATAAGTGGAGGAGAATCAACATTGAATCGAAAATGGCTCGTTAGTTTTGTATCACACTTGAAATACCTTAATCCCGACACATTAGCTAGAATTCATATTGATACTAATGCTTCAATACTAACTCCAGATTATATTGATGAGTTAGTTAATGCAGGTTTAACAGACATTGGACCGGATCTGAAAGGGAATTCTGTTGAAACTTTTATGAAAATAACCAATCTAAAAGATCAAGAACTAGCTAAGAGGTATTTTGATACAAGTTGGAATGCAGTAAAATACATTTTAGACAATCATTACGGAAAAATCTTCATGGGAGTTGGGATACCTTTTAACAAAGAATTCATGACTCTAGCGGAGCTTGAAGAAATTGGTAATAAATTAGCAAGTTGGGATTCAGATTTACAAGTTACAGTTTTAGATTATCGTCCAGAATTTAGAGCTAAACATATTGAACGCCCATCAGTACATGTCATGAAGAATGTTAAAGAGATTTTAAACGGTACTGGTTTAACTAACGTAATTTGTCAATCAATATATGGACGCATTAAATAGTAAACTTTTTGAAAACCAAATTTCTGCTTTAAAATAGTGTAGTAAAAAGGTGTGCCTATGGTTTTTAGGAATAAGATGGAAGAAATAATCGAAGGAAAACATCGTTTACCTGAAGATGAAAGACTAAAAATGGAATATAAACCAGATAAGATTCCCCCACTTCCAGAAGGAGAAGAAGCTCTGAAACCTTCAACAAAAGCAGGATGGGAAACTGAATCAATTATTAGAGCAATGATCTCAAATCTACACAATGGTAGAGATTGGGAAAAATTGTATATTTATGGGGGATCAGGGAAAGTTGCAAGAGATTGGCAATCCTTCTACGAGACAATTGATTTGTTAAAGACTCTTGATTCTAACGAAACATTGTTCCTACAATCAGGCGTACCTTATGGAAAGATGCAGACAACTCGATGGGCTCCCAGATGTGTAATAACAAATAGCGTTATAGTTCCTCATTGGGCACCAAACTTTGAAGAGTTTGTTGCTGCAGGACTTACAGTTTATGGGCAAATGACTGCAGGTTCATTTATCTTTATAGGTCTTCAAGGTATTATTCAAGGTACTTACGAAACCATTGCAGCTGCAATTAAGGCTGCAGAGAAAAAACCTTCATATCAGAAATTATCAGAGTTTGAGAAAAAACTCATTGTAACTGCAGGACTTGGTTTGATGAGTGGTGCTCAACCTTTAGCTGCTAAAATGTGTGGAAAAATTTGTATAATAGCTGAAGTTAATCCCAATCTAATCGATAGAATGTATAATACAGGAAGAGATCAAGGAGTACCATATCTAGACTATAAAACAGATTCTATAGAAGAAGCTGTCAGAATTGCTAGAGAATCTTCAGAAAAAAAAGAAGCTGTTTCTATTGGAGTTCTCTGCAACGCAGTTGAGCTCTTACAATATTTTATTGATAACAATATTACTCCACTAGTTCTTACAGATCAAACCTCAGCTCACGATTTATTGAATGGGTATTATCCAGTAGGAATTTCCTATGATGAAGCTGATATCTTAAGGGTTGAAAGTCCAGAAGAGTATCTTGAAAGATCTAGAAAAACAGTAGCAAAACATGTAAATCAAATGGTAGAACTAAACAAAAGAGGAGCTGAAACCTTTGATTATGGGAACAATATTAGACAACAAGCTTATGAGCTTGGAGTGAAGGATGCCTTTGATTATTCAGGTTTTGTATTGGAATATGTAAGACCTCTCTTTTGTGAAGGAAAAGGACCTTTTAGGTGGATGGCTTTAAGCAATGATCCCGAGGACATTCGAACTACAGATAAGTATGCTAAACAATTATTCTATGATGATCCGCAATTAGTTAATTGGCTTGAACTAGCTGATAAATACATACCCTTTGAGAAAGGATTGCCTGCAAGAGTTTTCTGGGCAGGTTTCATTGGAAGAGCTGCTTTTGGAATGCTAATGAATAAATTGGTTGCAGAAGGAAAACTGAAAGCTCCTGTAGTAATTGGGAGAGATCATCTTGATGGTGGCAGTGTTGCTTCTCCAAATCGTGAAACAGAAGGAATGAAGGATGGATCTGATTCAATTGGAGATTATGCAGTTCTTAATTTAATGGGTAATGCCTTATCTGGTGCTACTTGGGTTTCTTATCATGGTGGAGGTGGAGTGGGTGTTGGTTATTCTTTGCATGCTGGGCAAGTAATACTTGCTGATGGAACTCAACTCTCACAAGAAAGATTATTCAGAGTACTAACTTGGGATCCATTAAGTGCAGTTTTACGTCATGCTGCAGCTGGTTATGAGAAAGCAATCTCAATAGGTGAAAAACATGCTCTGGTTATCCCTGGAAGGAATAACAACAAAACCTTTGACTACAAAAAATTATACGAACATATAATTGAATTAGTGAAAGAAAGAACAAGCGTAGATTTATTCCCTTACAAAGAAAAATTGGACATGGATTTGTTATAAAATTTTAAAAAGTGATAGTAAATGAGTGAAGAAATTTCATTGCTCCTGAAACAAATAAAGGATTTGAACAGAGAAACTCTGACATATGAAGAATCGAGAAAAATAATGAAGTTAGCAGAAATTCCTCTAAATCAAATGTATATTGCACGAGATGTGAGAGAAGGAATTGAGAAGGCAAATAAAATAGGCTATCCTATTGTTATGAAAATTATATCGGAAGATGTCATTCACAAATCTGATTCTGGAGGAGTAAAAGTTGCAATTAATTCAGATGATGACCTGAAGATAGCTTATGATGAAATGATAGAAAGTGTAAAAAAGTATTATCCAGATGCCAAAATCGAAGGCGTAAGTATTGAAGAAATGGTAAAAGGCGTAGAACTGCTCATAGGGATAAATACTGATTTACAATTTGGAAAAATGATTGCATTTGGTATAGGAGGAGTGTTTGTAGAAGTATACAAAGATGTTTCATTTCGCTTGATTCCTGTCACCAAGCAGGATATTGAAGAAATGATAGATGAGATTGAAGGAAAGACTATTCTGGATGGTTATAGAGGGATGCCTGAGGTAAACAAAGAAGAACTCATCCTTTTAATCCTAAAGATTTCAAAACTCATCGAGGAGAACCCATCTATTAAAGAGATGGATCTTAATCCTGTTGTAGGTACAGAAGATGGATTGAAGGCAATAGATGCAAGAATAATTCTTGGATGAAGTGCTTCCAAATTTATACTTATTCCAAATATTTTTATTTTGTTGAAAAGAAGTGGGTGCGTGATATTATGTCAAAAGTAAAAGCAAGTCATATTTTAGTTAAAAAACATTCAGAAGCAAAGAGAATTCTTGATGAACT
>JAGLTP010000093.1 GCA_023135215.1 Candidatus Heimdallarchaeota archaeon | reverse complement strand
TAGTCTGATCAAGATAATTATCCTTGTAACTCCATAGTTTTTGACCATTACAATCCAGACAAAACAAAGTTCCATTTTCGGTTCCAATGATAACCTCGAATTTTCTATCATTATCTAAATCAATAATACAAGGAGTTTGAGCGTAGAAAATATAAGGAGCACTAGCATTAAAAATCCACTCAACAGAACCTGTACTATTCAGACAAACTATCCCAGTATATATACCGAAAATAATTTCACAATCATTATCCTCATCTAAATCTATTGCTATTGGATTTCTATGTGCAGGATAACCTAATTCACTAGTATTCCATTTCAAAGAACCATCATAATTAAGGCATTGAAAACCAGTGACGATTTCCATCAGATTATCTTTATCAATATCCACAATGCAAGGTGTACTGCGGGCATTATTTGTATCAACAACTCTAGTTGACCATTTTTCTCTCAGTCTAAAATCCAGCTTCAAATCTTCTTTAGTGAGAATGTTGGAAGAGATTTCAACGTCTAATGTATTATCTTCTTCTTCAATAAGATCTGTTGACGAATGAGAAAGAATGCCACATGTGAAAAATAAGATAACAATTAGATAAATTGCTGATTTCTTACACATCTTTCCACAGATGGTAGACGCTTAGAAACTTAAAAATATTGTTTAAATCGTGATCTAACTAATTCATCCTTGTTCTTGATCATTAAGTTCTATTTCAAGAAAAAGTAAAAACAATGGATAAAAATTAAAACTATATATTAAAAGAGCTTCTTATCCATTTAAACAATGGATCAAAACTGTTTTCTTCGAAATGTGCATGCTTTGCACCAGGAAGTATCGCAAATTCCTTAGTTTCACTAGGAATTTCTTCAAAAAATGCTTTTGTGGCATCAACTGAGAATAATTCATCACTCTCCCCTACACCAACAAAAAGTGGATATGTTATCTTTTCTGGAAGAACAAAATTGTTTGGATTAAGTGTTTTTAAGAATCTAAGTGTATAGTAAAAATTGAATAACGGATTTCCTATCCCACGAATCCCTTCGCGGTAATAATGGTTCGTTGGTTTACTAGGTTTAAAAATTGA
>JAGLTP010000092.1 GCA_023135215.1 Candidatus Heimdallarchaeota archaeon | reverse complement strand
AGGATACCTCCTGTAACTCCCCAAATCTTGTAGTTCTTATAACTATAGTAAGGAAGTTGTAATCCTTCAAAATCTCCGATTACATTGTTTTCAGGTTTCATTAATTCAGTTATGGGTGCAAGAAAACAGTGCTCAACTTCTAAGTTGTTTATCCTTATTGGAGTATTCTCTTCTACTAAACCAACAAAAGGCAGTACATAATAATTACTTATTGTAATTGATGGGTTCAATCTTCCAACTAAAGTAATCTTATCGTTACTTATTCCTACCTCTTCGAATGTTTCTCTAAGTGCTGTGGTTTGTAGATTCATATCCTCTTCATCATAACGCCCACCAGGAAAAGAAATCTGACCTTGATGGTGTCTCACGATTTGAGTTCTCATTGTGAACAAAATTCTTTCACTTTCAGAGAAAATAGGAATTAATACAGCTGCTAATTCTAAATTTTTAATAGGCTCAATAGGAGCATCTAGAGGATCAACAATGTTCCTAAGTTTTTCAAGGGTATCCATTTTGCTATCACATAAAAAATAAGAAAAGAAAAAGAAATTAACCAAAAGTAGCTTTTACTTCGTCGTCTAGTTTTGCAACAATTTCTTCGACTTCTATAAGTTCTTCAAGTTCTTTATACATCTTCTCTGCATATTCTGCATCTTTTTTCTTAATCCATGCAAGATTTATTTCAACGTTATGTGCTGCGGATTTGAGACCGGTTAATGCACATAATGCACCTACACCGATATCAGACAGTGCTTGAACATTTCCTTTAGTACCCAATTCATTCAGAATGTCGATTACTTCTTTACAAGCTTTTACTGTTTCTAAAGGAATTTCAGCTGCTACTTTGTACTCAGCTAAAATCTTTGCAGATCTTGCAGTTACTTGTTCTTCAGTATCTTTAGGTAATCCAAAAGCATTTATTACACCACTAAATGCATTAGCATCTTTATCTACTAATTCAGTTAGTTCTTTGCGAAGTTCTTCTGTTCTTTCAAGTTTCTTCTTGAATAAATCTTCAACGTCTTCATAACCTTCCTTACCAATGGTAAGTCTAGCTACCATAGAACCTAAAGCAGCACCCATTGCTCCTGCTATTGCAGCAGCAGCACCACCACCTGGAGCAGGTGCGGATGATGCGAGTTCATTTAGAAATTCTATAATTTTCATATCAATGAGCATTTTGTCTTCCATTAATATAACCTCTTTTCGATTATTTGTTTTCGATCGAATTTGTTTAATTGTAAATAATATTCTGCAGCTTCAAGCAGTGCATCAATTGGTAGCATACCATAAATTTCACTTTCAGTAACATTGACACCGAAACGTTGAGCTTCACGTTTAGTCAAATCAAAGACTCGATGAATTGGAGTACTCTTGAAATCGGTCATATTCATAGAAACCTGTACACAACCTCTTTCTTCAATGTTCATTGCTCCTGCTTGAATATGTCTTAGCCCACCACCACTGAAACGTATGTTTTTGGCGATTTCTTTTGCTATTTCCATATCATCAGTATCGAGATAGATATTGTATGCAATTAGGAATTGTCTTGCTCCAACATTTACTGCACCAGCTTTTGTTAATTTCTTTGGTCCATAATCTGGTTTGTATGCAGGATCGGTACCTATGACTTCTTTCAATTGTTCATATTGGAACGATTTAGTTCTGAACTTCTGTAGGACTTCTCTTTCAGGAACTTTAGCAGCAGCACCATAGAGATAAGTAGGAATTTTTAGTTCCTTTCCGATTCTTTCTGCCAGTTTATCTGCTAAGTCCACACATTCCTCCAAAGTTACATCTGATACAGGGATAAAGGGAACAACATCTGTCGCACCGAATCTGTTATGTTCTCCTTCATGTTCATCCATGTCAATAAGTTCTGTAGCTTTCTTACATCCTGCAAAAGCAGCTTTCACGCATTCATCAGGTTCTCCTATGAATGTGATAACAGCACGATTATGATCAGGATCACATCTACTATCTAAAAGGGTAATTTTTCCACCTTTCTCAATAGCTTTAACAATTTGGTCAACTATTTCTTGACGCCTTCCTTCACTAAAATTTGGAACGCATTCTACTAAGGGCATATTTTCACCTTGCTAACTAATCAACTTCATGTTTTAAGTTTAATCATTAGTATTATTTTTGTATGGAAAATAAAAAATGGAAAAGAGAATTACTATATCTCTTTAATGATATCTCTTAAAATGGCAAGTCCTTCATCAATTTCACTTTTCTGAATATTAAGAGGAGGTCGAAAACGAATCGAATTCACACCACTTGCTAGAATGAGGAGGGATTTGTCATAAGCAGTATTTTTAATTTTATCTCGAAGTTCAG
>JAGLTP010000091.1 GCA_023135215.1 Candidatus Heimdallarchaeota archaeon | reverse complement strand
AATCACAGTAGGAGTTACCCATAATGAGAGATTTTTCTCTAGTCAGAACAAAACTCTCATTCATTCTGTTGATAGTGAGAAAATCAGGATAACAAGCAACTAAATACCCAAATTCCTTATCAAAACCATTAAACAAGTGTTTCAATGCTTTATGAGTCATGCATTGCTCTATTTTTATTCCTACCTTGCCTTGATCTATCTTAAGTGTAGTAAAATTGAAAGTTTCTTTGTATTCACTTTCATACAGCTCTAACATCTGTTCAATCATTTCCATAATTGGTTCTCTTTTTTCTCCGTCTATGTAGAGATACTCAAGATATTCTTTGTAGAACTGTAAAGCTTCCTCTCTAGGCATGATTTCTTTGAGTACAACTGCCATAACATACTTTGGAATTATTCTCCCACTCACCCTATCAAGAATAGTTATTTGCATTTTTTTGGTTCTTCTACTAACATAGTATTTCTGAAGATTCAGAGAAATCTTTGAGACTTGTATCAATTTATTTCTCAAAATTCTGAAGAAATCCACAATTAACACTTTGCCATCTCTTCTTTGTAGTCTAAAATTCTTTAGAATTGATTGAACTGCTTCTGGTAAATCTTGTTTTTCAGCAATTATTTTAGAGAATTCTTTTCCTAGTACTCGAACATAAGGAAGGAAATAATCTGGATGAAAATTCACCAAATACTCAAGAAAGGAATTTAGTTCGAGCAGAATCCTATTAACAAAATTTCTAAGATGAAATTCTACTTCGTAATCTTCATCATACTCTTGATACCTTTCTCGAATAATCACATTAATTCAACCTTTAGAACACTTATTTAGTTGTTGGGTATTAATAATTCTGAAGTCTAATATAATTCTATCTCAAGTTCGATATATCTTTGTTTATTGAGGAAAGGATTAAATTTACTTCAACAATAATGTTAATTGATAGCATGAATCTTGTAGAAAGTTTTCGTTTTGGTAAAATTGTTATTAATGGTCAGAAGTACAATAAAGACCTTATTGTATTTCCAAATGAGGTCAAAACTAACTGGTGGCGTAAGGATGGACATTCTCTTTGCTTAGAGGATTTAACTACACTTGATGAGATAAAAACTGATTTTTTAGTAGTTGGGATTGGTTCTGCAGGTGTCATGAAAGTCCCATCTGAAGTCATTCAAAGCTTGAATCAGAAGGAGATTGATGTAATTGTTCTTAAAACTCCTGAAGCTGTAGAAGAATATAATCGTCTAGCTAATGAAGGGAAACAAGTAGCTGGAGCATTTCACTTAACATGTTGACAGAGATTTGATCTTTGTTTTACTCAAATATTTTTAAGTTAGTGCAAAAGAGATAATCCATGAATTCCAAAAAAGGAAACGGTAAAGTAATTCTAATTACTGGTGCTACTGGAGGTATAGGTAGTGCAACAGCTAATCTTTTGCATGATGAAGGATACAAAGTCTATGGCACAACTAGGAATCTTGATAGTGCCCATAAAACATCATTTGAGCTTGTTCAACTAGATGTAACTGATGACACATCAGTAAAACAATGTGTAGCTGAGATTGTATCAAAAGAGGGAAAGATTGATTTTCTTATTAACAATGCTGGTTATGGACTGTGTGGTGCACTTAAAGATACTACTACACAAGAATTACAAGATCAATTTAATACCAACTTCTTCGGAGTTCATAGAATGGTAGCGGAAGTAGTGCCAATTATGATTGAACAGAATCAGGGTAGAATTATCAATATAGGTACTTTTGGGGGACGTCTTGGTTTACCTTTTCAAGGTGCATATAGTGCTACAAAAGCAGCTTTAGCTGTCTACTCTGATGCTTTGAAAATTGAATTAATGAGAGATAAAATAAAAGTTTCATTAATAGAGCCTGGAGATATAAGAACTGATTTTAACGCAGGTAGAAGATTTTCAAAGAATTATGACGAAGATATAGATGCTCAAAGAACTGTGAAGATTATGTATGAAGCAGAACAGAAAGGAACCCATCCAAAAAAAGTTGCTAGAACAATCCTGAAAGCAATGAAAAGAAGAAATCCAAAGCCAAGATACTTGAAAGGTCCTGATACTTTTTTCTTTAGCATAGTAGAAGCTCTATTTCCACACTCTCTCCATACTGTATTTGCTAGGTTGTATTATAAAGTACCAAAAAAACGAAAAAAGAAGAATAGGTAAATAAAAACCAATTTTTTCGAAAGTTGTAATGGAATCTTTATAAAAAAGCACACAGTTTAACTCATCTACCTTTAATGCTTTAAAATTACAGTGGTAGAGAATATGTCAAAATTCTTTAAGAAATGTAATCGTTATTTTCGTTTTGGAGAGCCTACTGTAGCCAAGAATCTTGGTATTTATCCATATTTTCATCGTATCCATGGAGAACAAAATCCTGTTGTGCAGATGGATGACAAAGAGATTATCATGTTAGGGAGTAATAATTACCTAGGGATGACTTCTCATCCCAAAGTTAAACAAGCAGCAAAGGATGCAATAGATATATATGGAGTAGGCTCAACAGGTTCCAGACTACTCAACGGAACCATGGATATTCACGTTGAATTGGAGGAGAGATTAGCTAAATTTATGGGAACAGAGGATTGTGTGGTTTTTTCAACAGGAATGCAAGCTAATCTTGGAGCAATATCAGCTTTGCTTTCAGAAAAAGATGAGTGGATTATTTCAGATCAGCAAAATCATGCGTCTATAATAGATGGTATTCGTCTTGGAAGAAACAATCCCAAGAACAAAAAAATTTACGACCACTGTGACATGGACTCCCTAGCTAAGTGCTTAAAGGATACACCAAAGGGTAAAGCTTTGATTGTAACTGATGGTGTTTTTTCGATGGAAGGAGATCTAGCTAAAATGAATGAAATAATGGATTTAGCTGAAGATCATGAAGCTGGGGTTTACGTTGATGATGCCCATGCAGTAGGAGTCATAGGGGATCATGGGAGAGGTACTGCTTCTCACTTTAATATGGTAGATAGGGTCAATTTGACCATGGGTACTTTTTCAAAAAGTTTTGCAACTGTGGGAGGATTTATTGCTGCAAATGAGCAAATTTGTAATTGGTTAAAGCACAAAGCTAGAGCTTTCATTTTCTCGGCTAGTCCTCCACCTGCGACATGTGCAACTGTTTTATCAATTTTGGATATCATAGAGAAAGATGATTCTCATAGACAAAAACTTCTAGCAATTGGGGATAAAATGAGAAATGGATTAACTGATTTAGGGTATGATACCGGTGATTCAGTTACACCAATAATTCCACTGGTTGTTGGAGAGACTCGTCGGACAATTAAATTTTTCAAAAAGCTGTTCGAACACAAACCAAGAGGTATTTTTACAAACCCAGTAGTTCATCCAGCAACCCCAAAAGGAAGAGAACTAATTCGTACTTCCTACATAGCTACTATGCCAGATGAAGTAACCACAGAAGCATTGGAAATTTTCGGAAAAGCTGGAAAAGATATGAAACTAATTTAGAAGTTTCACTTATTTTCTACTCTTACT
>JAGLTP010000090.1 GCA_023135215.1 Candidatus Heimdallarchaeota archaeon | reverse complement strand
CAGTTCATTTCTTTTCGATATGAACAATTAAATCATTTTGAAAATAAGAAGAATGAGGTGGAGATGTGACAACAATAAGTACTGATGGAAGAAGTTCATTACCAAAATACGATGGGAATTTCTATCTTGATCCTCGTTCAAAAATGATTATTGTTATTTCATCACTCATCATTGTACTTTATACAAAAAATCTGTATGTTCTCATAGGAGTTCTAATCCTTTCATTACTTTTGATATTGATTGCAAGAATTAGTTTCAAAATACTAATTGGGTCATTAGTCTTGTTCACTTTATTTTCATTAATAGCAACTGTAATGATATATTTCACGGTAAGTAAAGAGAATCCCTATACAACTTTTGGAATAATTGAATGTAGATTTATTACATCCTTTCTTTTCATTGCATGGTTTTTCTATACAGTGGATCCATATGAACTAGCAGTAAGTTTAGAGAAAATGTATTTTCCAGGTAAATTTGTGTGGTTCTTAACTACCATTTACCAACTGGTTCCTGTACTTGGCAAAGAAGCAAAGACAATTAATGACGTTAGAAAAATAAGAGGATTAGTTTCAGAGAAGTGGAATTTTAAAAGACATTTCTATGTATTGAAAAAAACACTAAATCCTCTAATAACAGGAGCGATAAATCGAGGAGTTGACTTAGCAGAAGTTATGGTTGTAAAAGGTTTCAAACCTAAAAGAAGGAAAAATCATATTCTGAACCTAAGAATTACTCTATTTGATGTGCTCTGTATAATTATATCGATTACTTCTATGGTTTTGATAATTGTTTTTTCCTAGTCCATGGTTAACTAGGTTTACTATATCTACTCGAGAAAAGATCTTTTATTTCATTTTGAACAGTAGGAATAGGTTTTAAACCATTGACTACATAGATGGAATAAGGATCTTCCTCAGCAAGAAGCATGTAGATTTTCTTAACTTTTTGGAGATTTTCCTTCTTTTCAAATGTGTTAACTCCTTCTGTTCGATCAGAAGCTATTCTTTCAATAGCATCATCAACAGGAATATCCAATAAAATAACAATATTGGGTTTTATAGATACCTTTAGATTTTCATCCAGAATGTATTTCCAATCCAAACCTCTTGATCCTTGATAGGCAACTGATGAAAAATAATATCTATCTGTTACTACTATTTTGCCTTGTTTCAATTGAGGTAAAACTTCATCTTTCAGATGAATAATCCGATCTTCTAGAAAAAGCCTAAATTCTTCCTCTACAGTTAATCTTTCAGGAGCAAAGAAACTTTCTCTCAACTTCCTCCCTGGTGTTGAATATCTCGTGGGTTCTGTTGTATATACAGCATCATATCCAAGAGAACATAAATTCTTGACTAATAGCCTAGCATGAGTGGTTTTTCCAGAACCATCAATCCCCTCAATACAAACAAAGAATCCAGAATAAGAAGATTCGGACATATCACTCAATGAAAATATATGAAATAAAACAGTTGTGGTGATTTACTCAAAATCTACCTAAAAAACGAACTCATCAGAGAAATATTTAAATTGATACAAAATCCGTTTAGAATGCAAAAGAAACAATGTTCTTGGCATGTAATTTGAATGTGATAAGATGCTTTCAGACAATATAAATACCGTGATAGAACATGCATTAAAGAAACTTGAAACTAGTGGTTTTGATTCCTATGAAATGAGTTGCATTGATAGATTGGAAGCCTTAACTAGATTCGCTAATTCAACCATCCATCAGAATGTTTCTGATCACACATATAGATTTCTCTTCAGAGTTGAGAAGGATAAAAAGATGAGCTCAAGTTCTTTGACTGTGCTTACACCTTCTTCCATCGATAAAACTATAACTCAACTAGATACTTCACTTGAATTTGTTCCTGCTATTCCCTTTTTCCAAGGTTTTCCTGAATCTAAGGATATAGAAGTACAAAATCTCTCAACGGTTGACAATTTACTTGATGAATTTCAAAGAGCAGATGTTGTAGAAGCAGCGATAAATGAAGCTGAAAAAATAGAGAAGAAAGTAAAATTAGCAGGTGCAGTTTCTATAACAGATCTTCGTTTTAGAATCATAAACTCTAATGGAATTGATTCTTCTCATAGATTGACTTTCAATAGTTTAACAATTAATTCTTTGACTGAAGGAGAAAACAAAGGATACGCAAAAGAAGAACAGCATGTAAGAGATCCAAGTAAACTCAATCCAGTTGAGCTTTCAAGAAAAGCTACTGAATTATCTGTAAATACATGCTCAGCGAAAGATTATCCTGCAGGGGATTATGAAGTTGTTTTATCTCCAGCAGCTGTTAGAACTTTAATGCGTTTTCTATCATTTGGTTATATAGGAGCACAATACCATGAATCTCGAAGTTTTATTGTAGATCAAATTGGAGCACAACTATTTGATGAGAAACTAACATTATTAGATGATCCACTTAATGATAATACTCTATTAGCTACTCCGATAGACGGGGAAGGTGTTAATAAGAAACCTCTTTTCTTGGTTGAGGACGGAGTGCCTAAAACAATTCTCTACAATACGTTTATGGCATCAAGATATTTAAATGATAAAAGCAGAACTACTGGACACCAAGTTATACCTTTTTCGGATTACATTTTTGGTATGGTTATGCCCATAAATCTTATTCTCTATCCAGGTGATTCTTCTGTACCTGAAATGATTGAAGAAACCGATAAAGGCTTCTACATTAATAGACTACATTATACAAATTTTGTTAATAGAAGATTAGGTGCTTTAACAGGTTTAACCAGAGATGGTTTGTTGTACATAGAAAATGGAGAGGTTGTTTCAGCAGCAAAGAATTTCAGGTTCACAGACAATCTTCCAAGATTTCTCAAAGAAGTATCTTTAATTGGTAAAGATGAAGAACCAGGAGTTACTACCATCACCCCAGCCTTAAAATTAAAATCATTTAGATTTACTGGAAAAAGTAAGCATTAATTGGTGGAACTATTGCTCGAGAAAATAGAAGAAGTATATAATAGAATTAGAGAGATCATAAATCATACTCCTGTAATGACATCAACAACTCTAGACAACAAGATAAACGCAAATTGCTTCCTCAAAATGGAAAGCTATCAGAGAACAGGCTCGTTTAAAATCAGAGGAGCTTTAAATGCCATATCCTGTCTATCTGAGGAAAAAAAAGCAAAAGGAGTTACAACTCATTCTTCTGGTAATTTTGCACAAGCATTATCTTTAGCTGCCAAAATGTCTGATGTGAAAGCAACCGTTGTTATGCCAGAAAATGCACCAAAAATCAAAGTAACTGCAACAAAAGGGTATGGGGCAGATGTGGTTTTTTGTGGCACAAAGCCAGGTGATAGAGAAGAAACTGCACAATCTTTAATCGATAAGCATGGTTATACTTTAATTCATTCATCTAATGACATGGATATAATTTATGGTCAAAGCACTGCAACATATGAATTAATCAAGGAAGTTGGAAAGTTAGATTATGTTTTTGCTCCATGTGGTGGTGGAGGATTGCTTTCTGGTACTGCTATTGCAACAAAAAGTCTGTATCCCAAAACTAAGGTTATTGGAGTGGAACCAAAGAATGCAGATGATGCCTATAGATCGTTGAGAGACGGTAAAATCTATCCGTCAATCAATCCAAATACGATTGCTGATGGATTAAAGACATCACTTGGTTCTCATACATTCAAGATAATACGTGAAAATGTAGATGAAATAATTACAGTAACTGAAGAGGAAATTGTTGATGCTATGAAATTTCTCTGGACAAGAATGAAACATGTCGTTGAACCTTCTGGTGCTGTATCACTTGCAGGTGTTTTATCAAGTAAGATTGATTTACAGCAAAAGAGAGTAGGCATAATAATCTCAGGTGGGAATATTGATTTAACACATTTTTTTGAACAAATAAGAAGTAAAATTAAATAAAAAAAGAAAAAAAGGAAAGGATTAATATCTTGGAGGTGGAGGAGTTGCGGGTTGAGAGGGAGTTTTACCTTTTGGTCCAAGGTATCGTACCATCACTCCAGCTGCTGTTCCTACTACAATAACGCCGCCAGCTACTGCAAGACCTATAATTACACCTTTGGATAATCCTCCTATTGGAGCAATAGTATGAGCTGAAATCTCTGTACAGTTGTATGAGATAAATTCAAATGTTACTGTACCATTAAGCCCTACATGATCTATTCCATACATGAAAATCATATCTGATGCTAGAACACCAAATTGTATTTCGTGGGTAAATGTTGAATTTACTAGAGAAGCTTGCCAGAGGTATGGAGTATATGTTGGATCTTTGAAGAGGTATTTATTGTAAATCACAAATCCTTCAAAATCATCAGGTCTAATATTCTCATCATTGTGGAATACATAATTGTTTAGATCCATTGTTCCATTTTCTATAGTTATAATTATTTTGTACCAAGTATTTTCTGGAACAGTTAAATTCATCATAAACAGATCATAATCACTGTTCTCTATATCAAAAGTCGAATCAACTGAACCTCGACCTAAAGCATCGAGAACAATATCCAGTTCCTGAATTGTTAGTCCATTAAGACCGTCTGGATAGCCTGAGTCAAGACTCAATCTAATAGTTGCTTCCGTTTGATTGACAAATGCTACTCCCCAATCAGCCCAAGTAGCTCCAGTATTGTTATAGATATCTTCAAATGAAACCAGCAAATATCTGATATTCATAGTTTCTGGTGAGAAGAGAGTTAATTCTTGGGATATATTAGTATTATAAGCATAGAAGTCTCCATCTACTTGTTGATTTCCCAAAGTAAAGGTGCTTGTATCTACATTACTTTGGTATTTGTCAAGGAACAAATTATAATGAACTCTTAATGTATAATTCATATTCATAAGAAATGAGAAATTATAATTGTAGAATTCAAATTGTGTATAATTGAGCATTAACAGTTTGTAGTTAGAAGAATTACCGTTATCTTGTTCCAAAGTAATATCCATATTATTTGTAAAGGGTTCAATATCTATGGTATTGTATATGATATCGAAATCATACGTACCAACACCTTCGTACAAGAAATAATAATATCCTGGTTCTAGAATTATCTTTGCTGCATCCTCGCCAAATTCTCTAAGATTGTACGAAAAGCCATAGACTAATTCAGAATCTACATACTTTAGTACTTGAAGACCAAGTGGTCCGGGAATGGATCTATTCAAATAAATCGCTTGTTTTTCTTCGATGTTTATTCCAAAATTGAGAGTATCGTCTTGATATGCGAATTCAACACCAGGAGAAAGAGTCTCTATTGCTACTTCCTTTACGGAAAAGATATAGTCGAATTCTATGTAATCAGTATTATCATATTCAGCAATTATAAATACAACTGCTTTGAAACCATACTCAAAGTGTAACGTAAATTTATCGCTACTCATGAAACCTAAGGTAAAATCCTGAAAACCAGGCGCTGATCCCACTTCGTAATATTTTACTAACGGGTTGAATATAGCTAGTGTTATTATACCAGGGTCAAATCTAACATACTTAAATTGATAATCTCCTGCAGGTATGTCTATATAATAAGCATGGGTAGTTGTTCTTTCATAATTGGTCTGTGTGTCATCTCTTGTTTCATTCCATATTTCATCTGGTTCGTTAACAAAACGCTTGGATGCGATGTCATTTGGTCCTAATTTTTGAACATTAATTTCCTTAGGATTGATAATCACATCAACTTCGCTGGTAGCAAAGAGATAAAGAATATGATCTCCAGAATCTCTTGCAACTAAAGGTTGGATATCTCGTGTGATACCATCAACAGTTCCTGACATTGATAAAGTGTCTTCAAAGAATATGTAGTAATTCACTAAACCTGTACTTTTCATGTTTAGGTCGTACATTTCTCCTGCTTTCATATCTATTGTGAAAACATAATAGGTATCAGTTTCCAAAATCAAGGATGTTTTCGCATTAAGTAGCAATTTACCTTTATCATTTATACCGGTTGTAAAGTTCAAATTGGGTCCATAACCAGTATTATTCATTGCTTGAATATAGGTGGGAAAAGATTTCCATTCTGCATCAAGATAGTTGAATCGGGAGAATGGTTGATAATAGGAAGAATCTTCAGAGGATCTGAATACTGAGGAACTATTATCCATTGAATTAATAATAGAACCCGATCCTTCTCTTACATATCTTATATCTGTGGCATAATCAGCTTCAAGGTATTGGTTTTCCAAATAATGATTACCTGTAAGATATCCGTAACCAACATTATCAGTTTCTTCCAGTATAGTACTATGCGTTAAATTCCAATCATATGACATAGTCTTGATTGGTGAGAAAACAGAAAATACTAGGAAAAAAGCGACAATTATTCCGAAAGTAATTACTTTTTGATTTCTTTTCATTTAAATCAAAAAAACATATTCGGTTTTGAATACAAAAGACTTGTGTAAATGGTAATCAAGATGGCAAGAAATTTCAACCCATTGTATGTACATATTTAGGTTTTATTTTCACTATTAATCTAGTTTCTCCGCTATAGAAGGGATATTCCGATTTTCCTAAGTATTTCATTGCTAATTTATCAATATGATTTCTTGCATCTTCTTCTGTTACTTCTATGACTTCACCTTGAATTCCTATATATCTATAAGATTTTTCTTGATCTTGAATACTTAAAGCAACATTAGATCCAACTTTCATATTTCGAGATTTCTTCCTTCCTAAGGCAGTATTAACAAGCACTTCGTTTTTTTCTTTATCGTAATCTATCCATACGGGGGTGACCTGTGGAGAACCATCAGGATTAACAGTAGCTACATGAGCGAAATTAGGATTGAGAAGTAAATCTTCATAGTCTTCTGGTATACTCATTTATATCATATAAACAAAGAATATAACTCTAATAAAAGTATTTTAATTACAAAATTTTATTTATTTTTCATTTTTATAATTGAAGAGATCTACATTTTCCATTTTTCGTAAATTGGACCGAAAACGATAGATTTTCCTTTTCAATTGTTCTTCATCTTCATCTATAATTTCCTCAATATATTTCCATATGTTTTGTTTTTCCTCTTTTTTCTTGAAATAAATTGGGAGGAGAGAGGCTATGACCACAACAGCTGATTTTGTCACTTCAAGTTTAGGAATAGCTCTTGAGTGAATTAAATCATAGCCTGTTACTTCTACCTCACTTAGTTGATCCTTAAATTGCGGATAAACAGACATCATGTTGCTAATGATTTGACAATAACTGTCTTTTAGCTTTAGAGTATAACCGATTTTTCTGATCTTTGTTATGTATTCAGATTGAATTAGTTCAATTTGGATTTTTTTCATGTTATTATAACTGAAAGATTTCCCATTACTCAAACCTTTCATATTTTTTCTGAGAAGTTCAAAATGGGAGATAGTGACATTTTCATATATCAAAGACAAAACATTGTCCAAAATAGCTAGAAAGATAGTTACGATTTGATTTCTTGTAAAATGCTTGTTACGATTTAGCTTATCTGTTATTAGTAACAACTGAATACTCTCAAATTGAGTTACGGCTTGAATTAAAATCTCTTTAGAGATATGGTCTTGTAGAATGATAATTATCTCATCTATATATCCTTGAACACGCTCTTCCATTCTTTCCAAGGAGCAAATGAAACGATCTTGACCTATTAATTCAGAGTCTACTAGAGAAGAAATTATACCATCCTTTATATCATCAAAATCATCTCTAGTGACTTCACTCATGCCATATCCTCAAAACCAATATCCGTAATTTGGTTTAAATAGGAGAGAAGAAAAAAAAACGAAAAATAATAGCTTCAACAAACAAAAATTATTAGAAAAATAGAAAATGTGTTAAATTAGTCCAGCATTTTTGTTGAAAGCATCAACTAATTCATCTATTGGTTGTATTAGTGACTGGATTGATTCCCAATAGTTAGGATCGTACCATTGTCTATTCAATTCATCCAGATCCTTCCCTTGTTGTTCAATCCAAGTGAAATACTTCAAATTATGAATTCTTTTTCTACCGTAATAATCAAGTTCAAGCATGTTGTCTATTTTTTGACCATGAAGATTAGTATGGGAATCCCTAATTGCATCATCACGACTGTAAGAACCTAACTCAACGTTCATTTCCTTCAATCGGGATTGATATAATTCCATTGAATCTGTAAATACAGTCAGGATAACATCATTGCTTGTTAACTCATAATATTTCGCGAATTTTATTGCCATTAGTAAATTAGCTATACTCGAAATTCCTAAAAGAGGCAATTTATCCACGATTTGATCAGGAACACCTGTTTCTTTTAGATACAATTGTCCTTCTTTTTCATTGAATAATCTCATAATTCTTTTTGTATCATTATCATCAATTGCGATGACCATATCGGTGTTTTTCACATTATGAATCCATGGAATATGCTTATCACCAATTCCTTCAATTCCATGTGCTCCATACCCATTTACTAGCATAGTTGGACATTGTAAAGCTTCACCTGCTGTAATTTTCATTGAAGGATATTTATCTTTCAGAAAATCTCCACAACCTATTGTTCCTGCTGAGCCAGTAGTTAATACAATTCCTTTGAATTTATCACCATTTAGTTCTCTATCTAACACTTCTTCCATAGCATGGCCGGTAATGTCATAATGCCACAAGTAATTACCAAATTCCTCGAATTGATTGAATACAAAGATATTTTCTCTTGTTCTCTTGAGTTCCCAAACCTTGTCAAATATCTCTTTAACATTGCTTTCGCTCCCAGGAGTTTTAATAATCTCTCCAGCTACAGTATTCAACCAGTCGAATCTCTCTTGTGACATTTCTTCAGGAAGAATGGCAATCGATTCACAAGCAAGGAGTGTTGCATCATATGCACCTCCTCTGCAGTAATTCCCAGTGCTGGGCCACACTGCTTTATGTACTATGGGGTTGAATTGTCCAGTTACTAGCCTAGGAACTAAACATCCGAAAGTTGCTCCAACTTTGTGAGATCCTGTTGGAAAGTATTTACCTACTAAACCAATGATTCTTGCTTCAACACCAGTTAACTCAGAAGGCAGCTCAATGTAATTAACATCACCAAATCCTCCTCCTTTTGATTTTGGTTCATTTTTCCATGTGATTCTAAAAAGATTTCTTGGGTGAATATCCCAAAGACCTATTTGAGTAAGTTCCTCACTAATTTGTGATGGTATCAAATTTGGGTTTCTTTGTTGAGTGAATGTTGGTATAATTATGTTTCTTTCTTTTGCTCTTTTAACAGCTTCTTTCATCCCATCATCATTTTTTGATAAATCTATCATGGATATACAGCCAAATTTATACATCTTTAATTTTTCGAAAAAACCAAGAATAGAATAAAATACGTAATCTTAAAGAATTACGTAAATTCACAAATCTTTTATCATAGTTCTTTTTCCTAAAATCCATCGGATTAATCAACCCGATAAGATTAAACAATGTAAATAGGTTAAAGACATGAAAATTCAGGATTTAGAGAAAATCAAGGAAGATATTGTTGTAAAATATAAAGACAAAACTCCTTCATCAAAGAAACATTTCGAAGAAGCAAAGAAATGGCTTCCAGGGGGAGGAACAAGAAATGTGTCACACTTTTATCCTTATCCTTTCTTTGTTACAAAAGGAGAAGGTTGTTATCTTTATGATTTTGATGGCAATGAATACATTGATTGTCTCAATAGTATGACTGTGAATATCCATGGTCATGCCCACCCTAAAATTGTAGAAAACATGCAGAAGCAAGCAAGTGAGGGTACTTCACATGCTGCTCCAATGGAGGTTCAACACCAACTTGCCAAAATAATTTGTGAAAGAACTCCATCAATTGAATTGCTTAGATTTTGCAATTCTGGGACAGAAGCTACAATGTTTGCTATAAGAGCTGCAAGAAAATACACTGGAAAAAACAAGATCATAAAAACAGAAGGTGGCTATCATGGTTCTCAT
>JAGLTP010000009.1 GCA_023135215.1 Candidatus Heimdallarchaeota archaeon | reverse complement strand
AAAGGAAAATCCACCAGGAACAACAATCTGTGAATTCTGTGATGCAAGAATTAAAGATACTGGTGAAAAGATTAGAAGTATTGGATAATAAAGGAAAAAGGAAAAGAAAAAGAAATTTATGCTTTTCTTCGTTTTCTTGCTAGAATTACTGGGATAGCTATTATTGGTATAGTTATTAGAAGAATAAGTTTTGATAACTCATTTATAATTACGTTATCAATTGTTATATCATACGCTAAACCTGCTACATTATCATTCCAATCAGTTGCATTTATGATTATTTGGTATGCTCCATTTTCATAGTTTGTTGAAACGATACTAAATATTGCAACAGGTGAATTAGTAGACCAACTGTCAAACCATGAAGCATTTTGCAGAGTTAACTTTAACTGTTTTATTCCTGCATAGTCTGAGGCAGAGACATCAATATCACGTACTCCTGATATTGTCAGAGCTCCTACATCAGCGATTATATCAGGAACTATTATGTCGTAGGTTCTATCGTAGATATTAATCCCTTGAAAACTGCCAACCCAAACTTCTCCTGTAGAGGGAACATATAATGCTCTTTTAACAAACAATGTAGAAAGCCCTTCAGTTTCTGACTCATATTTCATTTCACCATTTGTGTAGTTGTATACGTAGAGTCCAGAGTTTGCTACTATGTATATTTCTTCTTCAGTGTCTAAATAATAAATATCATTGATCGATGGATAGAGTATTTCCGAAGCTTTACCGAAATTGGAAAAAGTCACAGTTATTGGATTGAATATTCTGACATTTGGATATTGATCTAATCCAAACCAAAGCAGGCCATTTATCCATTCTAGTGAACTAATATCCCATAAACCGCCACCGTATCGAACAATCTCTGTTAAAGTTGTTAAGTTATACAAAATCAAGTAATCATTAGTTCCAACATAGAGAACGTCTCTAGTAGGATCTTGGACGACACTATTAACTTCTAATAGAGTTTTATCTGTAGTAAAGTTTTCTACATGATAAGTTCCTAAATCTCTGTTGTAGATAATCAAGGAACCATTACCACCTATACCAGCATTTTGTGCAGCGGTACAATAATATATCAAACTCTCATTGTACGAGGAAGAAATATCTCTTACGTATCTATATTCACCCAAGGGAAGAATAGATTCCATATTTGTTATGGTTGTAGTCACAATATCATACATGTATCTATGATGATACATTTTTTGTGCATTTACTAGTAACTCTCCAGCAGTATCTCCACCTGCACCTCCAATCCCTTCAATAAGGTGTTCAACTGAAAGAGGATTCAGTCTATTTGGATCAGTAGGATCTACTCTATCAAGACCTAGTAAAGATGAAACATATACATATCCATCTGTTGGATTATAATTCACATCAGTTGCTATATTATGAGCAAGACCTAATATTGGGCTGTTTTCAGTAATAGCAGTAGTCGGGGGTGTATAAGCCATTTTTTGAATTCGTTGAACAGTCCCTATGATTAGTTTCCCATCAATTGAATCCAATCTGATTGTAGCTAACATACTTTCAATTGGGTAAGGAGCTCCAGTTACTGTAGAAACGGGATATCCTCCAGGTAATGAACCATAATACGATTTTGCTATTGCAACTAAACTTGTTGTATTGAAAACCAGTAGTCCGGATTCAGCGTTTGTTGTATAAGGGGAAACAATGAAACCCAATTTGTTAACAGGATCACAAACAAGATCTAAGATAGCTCTAGAATAGTAAGGACTTTGAGTGTAATTGAAAGTCATGATGGTATTATTCTCAAACAACACTGAGAGACCATCACAAATAGCTGTAGGTTCATCATATGTTACAATGAATGTCATTCCGAGAGAAGGATAATATTTCACTAGTTTTGTATAGTCATGCAGAAGTCCTTGACTGGTTGTAAACCATTCAGTGGTATTGGAAGTTGTATCTATCTTATATACACCCACAGAAGTTCCGATGAATGCAAAACCTTCTAAGGAATTAACATCAACTGTAAGCATCTTTACACTAGCAGCGGGGGGGTTGTATCCACTAATATCAGCGAATTTATCTTTAATAGCATCATAAACGTAAAGCCCATGTGATTGAGTTACAATCCATACCATGTGATTCAATGGATCTACATCAATGAAATCCCCTAATTCAAAATTGGTAGCAACACCAGTTAGAAGAGGAGTAGCTGATAGAGGTTTTTGTGAGTAATTTAGAATATCAACTCCTTGAATAGAGCCGATATAAAGTAGTTTTAGATCCTTATCTATTTCCAAATTCTGAATTTGTACATCAGTTAGACCTATCTCATCTGTATAGACAGTTTGATTTGATAAATCATCTCTTTGGATTAAAGCTAAGCCTTCAGGAGCATTGGTGAAAATGAGATTGTCTTCTTCACTTACTGCTAAACCAACATGACCTGGAGGTCCATAAATATGCTCAAAAGCATCATCACCATTTTGTTCGAACAACATTGAACTATTGTTCTCAGCAACAGATGCATTTGATATACTTATTCCTGAAAGAAAACTCGAAAAAATTAACAAGGTTAATACACTAATTACTGTTATTTTTCCTTTCATATCGTCTATTTTAGCTGAAATATTATAAACCTATGTTATATCGCAAAAAAGGAGAGAATAGGAGGATTAACGCTTTAGCTCTTAAAAATTCTTGCTGCATTTTCCACAAATGCTTTTATTATTCTGTCTCTTTTAAGCATTGTTTGTTCTAGATTGAAATGTATCCATCTCTTACTACCGAAGACTGGTTTCTTGATTTCAATTACCCGATGTGGAAGAATCAATATTAAGTCATCTGTGGGAAAATCATCATTTATTTGTAGAACTTTACGAAAAT
>JAGLTP010000089.1 GCA_023135215.1 Candidatus Heimdallarchaeota archaeon | reverse complement strand
TCTGGAAAAAGGTAGAGATAGTCGATATGAAATAATAACAAAGGAAGAGAAAATTAGACAATCGCATATAGATTTGAAACATTAAGAATTTCTCTTCTTACTTGTATTTTTCTACTTTTTTGCTATTTTCGAAATAGTGAAAACTTATGGTTTGGTAATTCACTTTATTAGCAAATTTAACCTTTTTTAGAGAGTCATAGCTTGGAAGCTCACTCTAAATGGGTAAATCACATACCCTCCTACCCCGCCCACACTTCTATTAGGAAGTGCTTGCGGATCGCTTTTTAACAAGATATTGTATGCAGCATTCACGTCAGAGTTAATCAATATCCCTTTAGCTGACCTAAAAAGACCTCGTTTCACCCTTTTTCCAAGATAATGTGATAGTTGACAAACGGATTCATTGTCTAAAAAACTACATTTTGAGGTATAACTCTCATCAATTAAAACAACCTTAATTCCTTGCTCAGCAGCTTTGTAAGTAAAAAGCTTGATTAGCTGATAAAAGGGTATAGTAACAAAAATCTGAGTAGTTTTTCTTCTCAATCTAATTTGCTGTTTCCATTTAGGATTATACCCTATTACTATAGTCTGAATTTCTCTTTCTACCCACAAGTCAACCAAAAATTTACTCAGCTTGTGAAAGGAATCCTTCATCTTCCGTCTCCATCTTTCTCGAGTATAATGGTATGCTTTTCCATAGCTCATACTATTACTTATCTTCAATTTTTTTCTTTGCTGTTGTGCATATTGTTCCTGTAATTTACTCACTTCTTTTAGATAATACTGAGTGATACTTTTTACTCCTTTCCCCTCGTCCTTGACAATAATCGGTCTGCTGCCGATATTATCCACAAAGGTAACGAGGTTGGTTAGTCCTAAATCCAAAGCTCCTTTTCTTCCAATCTTCTTCTTTTTGAAATTAGGGATTTGTTTGTGATAAACAAGCTCTACGGTATACCCAACTCCCCTAGGGATTATACGAACTTCGCGAAGCTTATGCCCATCATGAAATCTAGTTTTAAGTGTAAATCCAATTTTCTTTGGTAAAACAAGCCAACCATTAACTATCCTCGCTTGTTGGTTACTAACAATGGCTAAATATTCTCCCTTAACCGATTTATAACCCGGAGAACGAGGAAAACCCAGAAATCTATGGGGATTGATTTTCCATTCTTTTACAGCATGAAAATAAGCTTTCCAATTTCTAATAAGGAGTTTGAGAGTTTGTTGTGCAGTATGAGCAGGGAGTAGCTTGTAACATTCCTCAAATTTCATGAATGTATCCAACTCAAAATATGAGGGAATTACTTTTTTATGATGCATTCTCTTTACAATATAGTTAGCTCTGTTGTAGAGATTCTTTACTTGATGGCAAAGTCTTCCCAAAGCAGGCTCATTTCCTAATTCCATTACTTCTGTTCTAGTTACTACTACCATCACTTATTATTTCATACTTCCTTATTTAAACGCAATAAAATTTAATTTGCATGACAAAAACATTTTATAATACAAGCATTTTATCAGCGTAATTATAAACCAGTGAGTAAAATGATAGAACTTTCTGTCAATATTGAAAATAAACTTAAAAGTAGAATTGAGATCACTCGAATTTTTAACTTAATTCCTTGGATAAAGCTAAAGCGAAAATTCAAAGGAAATGTTATGGAAGATAAAATTACTAGATACCTATACTCAACTGATGCTAGTATATACAAGGTTAAACCTTTAGCAGTTGTACAACCTAAAGATGTGAAAGATGTTCAACAAGTTGTAAAGTTCTGTGCTGAGAATAGAATACCTCTACACGCAAGGGGAGCAGGAAGTGGAGTAGCAGGACAAGCTCTCGGAGCAGGGATAGTGATAGATTTCACTAAATACATGAACGAAATATTCGAGATAAATCCAGAAGAAGATTATTTCATAGCGGGACCAGGACTGAAGGGTTCAACTTTGCAAAGAAAGCTTGATGCTCATAATAAATATATTCCTCCTGATCCAAGTAGCTTTGATTATGCTACGCTAGGAGGAATGATTTCAACCAATGCTTCTGGAGCCCACTCCGTTATGCATGGAGATTTCGATAAGTGGGTAGAGGAGTTAGAAGTTGTTCTTCCTAATGGTGAGTTAATTACTATTAAAGAATATGAAATGGAAAGTGATGAATTTAAATCCATACTCAAAGCTGATACAGCAGAAGCGGCGATTTATAAGAAGCTAATTAAAATTTGGAAAGAAAAGAAAGATTTGATTTTTGAATCTTATCCTCATCTTCCACACAATAACACAGGATATGAATTGAGAAACACAATCAAGAATGGTAAAATCAATCTAATTAGAATGATTGCTGGATCGGAAGGTACATTGGGTCTCATAACAAAATTAAAAATGAGAATAACAACAAAACCAACCTATAAAGTGCTTGCATTAGCTTTGTTTGATGACATTAAAAAAGCAGGAAAATCCATACAATTCATTCTTGAGCAACAAAAAGCGGCAGTTGAGTTGTTAGGCAAAAAACTAATAGATATGACAAGAGAAAAATACCCTTCAATTGATGCTAAATTGCCTAAAGAGTTGGATACGATGTTGCTTATAGAGTTTGAAGGCGAAGACCTTGATGAACTCAGAACATTAGCTGCTAATACTGAAGAGATTTTGGTAAAAAGAGAAAAACTTGCTTTCAGTTATCGAGCATCAGAAGATCCAAAGGAGCAAGAAGAGCTTTGGGAAGCAAGAAAATCAGCAGTACCTCTGTTATATACGATAAAAGGGGAAAGAAAAATAATTGCACTCTTTGAGGATGCAGTTATTCCAACAAATTATTTAGGAGATTATGTTGCTGATTTGCAACAAATTTGTGATGATTTAGAAATCGAACTAATAGCTTATGGACATGCTGGAAAAGGATTGCTTCATAATCGTCCACTCATAAATATGAAAGATGCTGAAGATATTCAAAAAATGGAAATATTAGCAGAGAAGAGCTTTGAATTAGTTCAGAAATATGGTGGAGTTATAAGTGGGGAACATTCCGATGGAAGAGTAAGAGCAAGATTCATAAGAAGACAGTATGGAGATGAATTCTTCAATCTCTTACATGAGGTGCGATCTACTTTTGATCCTTACAGAATTTTCAATCCAGATAATAAAATAACTGATAATGAAAATGTGTTAATGGAAAATTTCAGATATGGAGCCGATTATTCAACTATTCAACCTGATACCTTGTTAAGTTGGGAAGAAGATCAATTCAATTCAACAATCGAAACATGTTTTGGATGTGGTAAGTGTGGTATGGATACTACTCAGCTAGTAATGTGCCCTGTGTATAAAGGAAAGAATGAGGAATTTGTTTTACCAAGGGCAAAAAATAACATGATGAGAGGGTATCTTGAAGGAGAATACGATTATGATGAACTAATGAATCATGAACTCTTCGAACACATTATTTACAATTGTATAGGATGCCAAAATTGTTCTTTTGAATGTCCAAGTGAAGTTGATACAGGTCGAGTGATGGCTGAAATGAAATCCCAATATATGGATTATCATAGACCAAAAATTTGGCATTTCTTCCCAAGATCAATCTATCCAAGAAAAGCATATAAGTTATTTAGAAGATCTGCACATCTAACACACCAATACGTTAGAAATAAAACTCTAGCAAATATTGGGTTCATAGGAAAGATGGCTTCCATCTTTGCACCAATTTCTGGATGGGCGACTAGTTTTATTGGAGTAAGATTAGGGATGGACTTAGCGGTTGGAATATCATATAAACGAAAAATGCCTAATTTTACAAACAAAACTTTTCTAAAGTGGTGGAAAAAACACAAGAAATCAGATGAATATCTCAAAGAAGGAAAGAGAAAGGTTGTCTATTACCACGGATGTTCTGCAAATGCTATTACTCCAGATATAGGTATAGCAACTGTTGAACTAATGGAAAAACTAGGTGTTTCTGTTGATGTTTGTGATCAGACATGCTGTGGTAGTCCTGCTTTTTCATATGGAGTAAAGGATGTCTTTTCCAAGAATGCACAATTCAATGTAGATAATTTATACAAATATGTTCAAGACGGATATGATATAATTACCAGCTGTACAAGTTGTGCATTAGCACTTAAAGTCGAATTCGAAGAAATGATACCGGATTCAAGGACAGAAAAGATAGCAGAACACACTTACTTGACTACAGAATTTGTTAATAAGATGATGGAAGAAGGGGAAGTTGATTTAGCATTTGGTTCAATAAATGCAAATGTTGCTTACCACACTTCTTGTCATTTAAGAGCTCAGAGAGATATAACCTCTGTGTCATATGAATTATTGCAAAAAATTCCAAATTTAGAAACCGAAAAAATAGTAGATACTTGCTGTGGTATATCAGGTAGCTGGGGAATGAAGAAAGAAAATTATGATGCATCTATGAAAATAGGGGAACCCATGTTTGATGCAATTTCAAAAGAAAACATAGATTTTGCTTTAACAGATTGCCCAACTTGTGCAATGCAAATTGAACATGGAACCAAAAAAGATGTTTCTCATCCAGTAATTCTTCTAAACAAATCTATTGAAAAAAAATAGAAAAGAAAGCTAAGAATTAGCTTTCCATTTTTCATTTTTTTATAAAAAGAAAACAATATAAAGTTATGATGTATCAGCTTCTTGAAAGTTATGAGTTCAATGAACGAATGCCCTTACTGTCATAGGCAAATAAGAGAGTCATCAAAGTTTTGTAAATATTGTGGCCAAAGCTTAAAGACGTGTCCAGAGTGCCAAGAATTAAACAATCATGATGATGCATTTTGTGCCCTATGTGGAGCAGATATCTCTAAGGTAGAAACATCAGAACCAGTTAGATTAGATGAAAGAGCTGGAGAGATAAAAGAGCAAGGACAACAAAAAATCGTCATGTGGCCTCCCATATCCCCCGTTAGGCAAATACAACCAAAACCAAAACCAAAATTTCAAGTTTTTGAGGAAGGGACACCCTACAAACCAACGTCTCTAAAATATCCGTATAATAAAGTACGAGCATTAGGATTTTTAGGTGGACCATTACCTACTTCTTCAGTTTTTGGTGCAACAATAGAGGCTTTAGGACTTGCATTAGCTTTAATTGCAGCTGGAGTAGCTATTATTGGTATAGGATTAGCATTCTTTCAGATTATAGTTTTACCAATTATTGCAGGAATTCTAGGGGGAGCACTTCTACTATCAGCACCATTTTTCGGAATCTATTATGTTAGTTCAAATTGGTTATACAAAACATTTCAGATTAAAAGACCGGTTAAATCAATAACAATTATCTGGAATTATGCTTTAGGTACCCTATTATTCTCTTTAGTAGGGTTAATGTTAACCCCTGTTTTCATTCAAGGTGGTGCTTTGTGGATTTCTCTGGCAGTTCTTGGTGGAATTATCTACTTAATGGGTCTAACAATTATACCACTGAAAGCTTTTCTTGCAGATCTTGTCTATGTAAAAGCAGCAATGAAACTTAGGGATGAAGAAAAGGACACTAAAGAACAGGAAGAAGACGAAGAATCAATAACTGAGGATTAATCCTTAATTTATAACAGTCCGAAAATGATAAAAAGGTACATTTTTGATAGTGTTTGATTAATATGAGCGAGAACGCTTCGGAAGCTGTATATAGAGTTATTAAAGAACGAAGGAGTATTAGATCTTTTATAGATAAAGAAATTCCAGACAATCTAGTTCAACAGATATTAGAAGCAGGATGGATGGCTCCTTCTGCAGGAAACAGGCAACCAGTAGAATTCATTGTTGTAAAAGATTCTATAACAAAACAACGCTTATCAGCCCAGAAATTCGTAACAGAAGCTCCTGTTGTTATAATTGTTGTAGTCAATTTAGAAAGAACAACATCAAGATATGGGGAAAGAGGAGAGAAGATGTATATTTATCATGACTCAGGATCAGCAATCCAGAATATTTTGCTAATGTGTAAAGCATTAAATCTTGGATCATGTTGGATTGGAGCATTTAATGATGAAAAAGTATCAAGATTTCTAGAATTACCGGAAAATGTTTTACCAATGGCTATAATCCCAATTGGGTATCCAAATCAAGAACCTAATCCTCCAAGAAAAATTCCATTAGAAAAAGTAAGTCATGAAGAAAAATATGAAGAACAGAAAATAAAGGAATATTTAATGTCTTTAGTTGACTAATCCTAATTTCTATTCTTGTTTCTGAATTAATTTTACTTCTTGAGCAGATTCATCTAATTCAACAATATCATTATTCCTCAGATCATGTAGAGCTTTGATAATCGCTGCTGGAGTGAAATTTGTTGTTTTAACTAATTCATCTCTAGTCCAGACTTCTTTGTCAACACCCCAAAGTAACAAAAGAATCTTTGTATGAGGATTAGCAGCAAATACTTTTTCGAAGAGAACTGTATAAATTGCTAGAAGCTCTTGAATTTCCAAATCTTTTGATCTTTCCTGAGTCATTTCTTCATACATTTCACGTAGACCTTTCATTTGTTCTTCTACGCTTTCAAGTTGATTTTTGTAATTAGCAGCTTCTTTTGTTAGTTGTTCGACTTCAGTGCTTTTTTCCTCCAGCTCTTTGACCTTGACTTTCAGTTCTTTATTTTCTTTTACTATACTATCGGAATAAGAAGACAATTTAGTTAGTACTGAAGGGAGTTGTTCAAATTTATCCTTGATTTGACTATAGAGATCTACAAAATCCTCTAGAGGAGTCTTAGTTTCTGGTTCCATTATGTGCTATAAAACGTAACACAATATTTTAAGTTTACGTCACTGTTAAGTAAGAGAGCATATCCAGTAGGAAAGATTATTAAATCCTAGCCAAGTTTTACACTACTATGGATACGATTATTCTTTGTGGTGGGCTAGGAACCAGAATCAGAACTGTAACCCAGGACAGTTATCCTAAAGCAATGATACAAATTTCAGGAAAAACAATTCTGGAATGGGAATTATCCTGGCTTCGAAAAAATGAAGTGAAACATGCTATTCTTGCTGTAAGATATCTTGCAGATTATATAGAAGAACAGTATGGAAGTTGCTTTGAAAGTGATTTTGGTGAAATTGAAGTCAGCTATAGCAGAGAGAGAGAAAAACTTGGATCAGGAGGAGCAGTAAAACTAGCAAGCCCACTAGTTACAACTAAACAAGGAATAATTATGAATGGAGATATAATGACTAACTTCGACTTGCACAAAATGATGCAAGATCATCAAAAGGACAATATAAAGGGTACATTAGCAATAGCAAAAATGAGAAGCCCATATGGAATCGTAGAAGCTGATGATTCAGGAGTTATTTTTGAATTCAAAGAAAAACCTATGTTAGATCATTGGATACACGCAGGAGTAGATATCTTTGAGACAGATGTACTTCAAGATTTTCCAAATACAGGGCAGATGGAAGAGACAATTTTTGAAAAACTTGCTGAGGAAAAGCAATTAAGAGCTTATTACATAGATCCAAAATATTATTGGAAAAGTATTGATAATCCTAAAGATTTTCAAGAAACTGAGAAAGATTGGAAGGGTTTAGATTTGGGAAATTGGTCCCAAGGTTGAAGGGTCCCAATCGAATCTTCTTTGAGAAAAACTTTTCTCGAAACCTATTTTTTCATAAAGTTTCTCAGCACTACTCCCAGATTGAACTTGTAGACAGAACTTAGTGGAGGAATCAGATTTTATCATTGATTCCATATAATGTGATAAAGTGATACTCGCATATCCCTTCCTTCTGAATTTATGTTTTGTACCTACTCCATAAAAACCATGATAAGGTTGCTGTCTATAAACACAAAAACAGCTTACATCCTGTCCAGAAGCTTTTCCAACATAAAATTCAATACCATTTTCAGCTTGCTTATCTACCATTGATGAGATATATTTTCTTAAATCATTGGGATAATCGAAAGAATCGAAAAAAACATCGACCCATTTGTGAAGATTTCTCATAGTAAGCAATTCTAGTTCTACATTTTCACTAATGTTTAGATAGGGAAAACTTTCCTTTCTCCAAGACATTACTGATATACCTAAATGATGTGCTATCATTCTTTTTTCTCTTAATATCTTTGAATTTGCTTGAAAATATTTATCATAAGGATGTTTAATGATGAAATAGTCTTTCCCATCTGAAAAAAAAGAAAATGTATAACTCAAGAATTTGTCAAAGTTTTGTTCACCTAACAAAGTTGGCGTAACGTAGCTATATGTTTCTATTCTATGATTCTTAAGAAAATACCCCAATTCATTCTTCACTGCAATTGAATCTGGCATATAGAAATAAAAACCATATTCGTTGAGATCTATTTGAGTTCTCTCATCTTGAGAATCATTAGAATTTTGCATATTCACTATAATTATAGTTTCATATATCAAATTAAATATTTTCTTTTAACTATACTAATGTTTACAACATTAGCAAAAAACATTTAAAGATACAGAATTTCTGGAGTTTGAATCTGAATGAGCTCTAAAGATAAAGGAGAACGAAAAGAATTCATAAAACAGATAATCCGTGGAGTAAGTGGAGCATTAGTTCTTATATTTCTGCTAATAATCTATTTTACTTGGGACGGAATATATAATTGGTTTTACACAAAAGTAGCTCCAGGAGCTAATGTTTCTGATGGTATTCGTGGTGATCCTCTTCTATTATTCTGGTTAATTATTCTCTTCCCATTGCTCGCAGGTGGTATAGCTCTAGTAGCTAGTGGAGGATGGAATGCTTACAGAATAGCAGTTCCTCCATCAAAGGAAGATTAAACACTTGATTCAGTTATTTTTTCCCCAGTTTTTGACAATAAATAATCACTTGATACTTTCAATAAATTATTAATCACATATCCCTATATTCGAATGGGGTAAGTAGATTCATTAAGAAAATAAATAGGTGGTTTGGGGATGTTCTCATACTTGGAAGCGGATGTAGTTCCTATAATTCTGAAAGTTTTTAGGGATAACCTATGTTTACAAGAGAATGAGAAGGTGATAATTGCTACAGATTATGCTAGACCAAAGGATATGATGATAAAACCAATTGAAATTCTAGAAAGAATTATAAGAAGAAATTTTCTGGCAAGGAGAATTCAAGAGATAGCTAAAGAAAATTATCCCAATAATGAAATAGATCTGTTTTGTTATCCTTGTCCTTGGGAACAATATCCTTCACTAGATGAGGAAATTAAGAATCATCTGCTGAATTATGATTTAATTTATGTAATATCAGAATTTTCAATTTACAAGTCTTTTTCATCGAAAGAACTTGAAAAGCATGAAATAAAAGCAGCTTTCTCCCCTGGAATTGAAACAACACTTTTTCTCCCAGAGGGACCAATGGATATAGATTTTCAAAAATTGGAAAGAGAAGCCATGACCTTGTATAGTATATGTAAGAAAGCTGAAAAAATTAGGATTTATACGGATTTAGGAACAGAAATAATAGTAGAACCCAATCCCAAACATATCAAATATGAATCAGGAATATTATCTTATCCTGGAAAGAAAGCGAATATTCCTCCTGGTGAAGTTACAATAAGTAGAGCCAATATCAATGGTGTATATTCAATTCCAAAAGGATGGATAGAGGGAATAAGTGCTAAAGTAAAATTAGAAATAAAAGATTCAAACATTATTGCGATTCAGAGTGATGAGGAATCAGTTAGGAAGATTCAAAGATGGTTTGGAGGAAGCTTACCATATACGATAAACAGCTTAGCAATTGGATTAAACGAAAATGCAAAGAATCCTTTTAGCCAGTTGGAGTTGGAAAAAATGAAAGGGGTAGCCAATCTTGCTGGAACTCTTAAGAAACAAACTAAAAGTCCTTTTGAAATTTCTACTTTTGCTGGACATTTTCCTACTCCAAATATCTATCTTGAGATCGAAGAAGAACTAGTAATTAAGAACGGTAAGTTACTATTTTAGATTCTGAATTAAGACTAGGAAGATAAATAATCTAGCTATTTCTATATCCTTCATGGGAGAAAAAATAAACAAAGATTTAGGTGTAAACAATTACTGTTTTGGTTGTGGTGAGGATAACCCTATAGGAGCAAAATTAGATTTCTACAAGATTTCAGATAATAGCTTAAAATCAACATTTACCATTCCCCTCACATGGGGAGGATGGGGAGATATAGCTCATGGGGGATTGCAGACTGTTCTGTTAGATGAAGTATCAGGATGGTCTGTTATTAATCTCTTGGATAAATATGCTTTAACTATTAATTTGCAGATGGAATTTTACAAACCAATATACGTTGGGGAAACTGTTGAAGCTATTAGTGATATTGAAAAAATCGATGGAAGGGATATTACTGTGATAAGCATTCTCAAGAATGAAAATGGGGATGAGTGCACCAAAGGGATATTTGTGTTTAGGGAAGTAGGAAATGAAAAAATTGAAAGATTGATAAGAAAGAACAGCTAGCAGCTTGTGTGTTCGATTGCTTCTGTTGGACATGCAGTTACACAGGCACAACATTCAATACAATCATCTACATTAGGTGCGAAAGATTTTCCATCTTTTAATTCAAAGACGTCAGAGGGGCATACATCAACACAATCACCTGCGCCAGTGCATTTGTCATGATCAATCTTCATTGTCCAGTCATCTGAAACAAATTCTTTTATAGACATTATAATCAAAATGGGTTTAGCTTTCTTATTTTTATACTTATCTTATCAAATTAATTTGATTTTTTAGACTATAAGCTCAAGAAGAGTCAGTACTATTTGTGCTATAGACAATACTAAAGTTCCTAATAGCAATACATAGGATATTGGGAGAGTGAATTCTTCTTTTCCTTTCCTAATAAAATAGGTATGAATCGAGAAAGCAAAAATCCCTCCAGCTGAGAGAAGGAATGATAAGATTAAACCAGCTAAGGTTATTTCATACAGATAAGCTAAACCTATCAAGATGATCAATAGGAGAGGAAAATGTATTATAAGAAAACCAGTTATTCCTCCCTTAAGTTTGAAGAGATTCCATTCCTTCCAGTAAGCTGATTCTATTTCATGGTTAATTAAAAAAATAGCATTTATTAAATACACCCAGAATAAAGCATTTGGCACTTAAATCAACCTCAATTTGACTATTATTTTGCTGAATGTTATATGTTAACATGAAGTATGTTCTATTGCCCCTGTGGGACAATCAACTACACATGCACAGCATTCGATGCAATCATCTATGTTAGGAGCATATGCTTTGTTATCTTTGATCTCAAATACATCTGAAGGGCAAGAATCAACGCAATTTGCAGACCCATCACACTTAACATGATCAATTTTCATTGTCCA
>JAGLTP010000088.1 GCA_023135215.1 Candidatus Heimdallarchaeota archaeon | reverse complement strand
TATTCTTTGGTTTGATACATTAACATTCCAATAAGTCGTAATTCACGATCTTGTACAGATGATAAATCTATTATTGGTTTATCTCCATATACTCCAACGATGATTATATCAGTGCCTTTCCTCGCGTTCTTAATTGCATCATCTATAGTTTGATTAATCCCTACACATTCAATGATTAAATCAGCTCTATCCGGACCAAAAGCTTTCACTATTTCTTCAGACAGATTCGTCTCTATAGGATTAATAGTATAATCAATTCCCACTTTTTTTGCGATTTCGAGTCGAAAATCACTGACATCGGTTATCAAAACGGATTTAGCTCCAAGAGCTTTAGCTGTTTGTGCAGTTAGATTGCCAATGGGTCCTGCACCTAATACAATAACATTTAACCCAGAGACATCACCTGTTTTGGTAAATACACTGCATGCTACTGCCATTGGTTCAATCATAGCTCCTTGTTCATAAGTCATTTCTGGAGGTAATTTAAGGACTCGTTCGGCAGCAGTTACAAAGAATTCAGAAGCCATCCCTGTTGTTTGAAAACCCATGACTTTTAGCTCATCACAGATGTGGTAATTATCATGAGTACATGAATAGCATTTTCCACAAACAACTTGTGGTTGAATAGTGACTTTATCTCCAGGTTTGAGATTAGTTACTTCACTTCCCACTTCTTCAATTACACCAGAAACTTCATGTCCTTGAGTAACAGGATAAGGTGTGTGCGGATGTTTTCCATGATAGACATGAATATCACTTCCACAGACTCCAATGAGTATAATTTTCACTAAAACTTCATCATCTTTAATTTCTGGAACAGGGATATTTCGGAATTCGATTTTTCCGGGTTCAGTCATGACTTGTTGTTTCATTATTTTCACTTTCTTATCTTTCATAACTCATTTTTAGTAAATCCATAACATCTTCAGCTGTTGGTATTATTGGGTGAACTGTGTGATCAGGAAGTGTGAAAGTATCTTCACCAATATCTTCGAGAGTTTCTTTAGATACATTTTTGTCCTTAAAGCTCATCCACAAACCTATTTCCTTAAGGAATTTTTCCATTTCCTTACAAGCTTTTTCTGCTGCTACTTCATTTGTATCATTGTTCAATTCAGCATTAAATATACGACCTATTTTAGCATATTGTGGAATTGAGTGTTTCCAAGTCCATCGATTGATTGCAGGATACATTATGGCTAGAGCTTCTCCATGAGCTATATGAGGAGCATTTCCACCTATTGCCATCCCTATTCCATGGGGGAGAGTCACACCTGCAGCGTTGATTGAATACCCTCCTAGTGTGTTTGCCCAAGAAAGAGCTTCTCTTGCTTCTCTATTTGCTCCATCCTTAATTGCTTTAGGTAAATATTTTATTAAACGTCTAATACCCTCCCAAGCGTGCATATCAGAATATTCATTTGCATTAATATTGATTGTACTTTCAAAGCAATGACAAAATGCATCAAAACCTGTTGAAGCTGTTACATGAGGAGGAACAGTAAGTGTGAGCTCTGGGTCAACGATGCTGACAGCTGGAAAAAGAAGTTTATCAACAATTGCATACTTATGTTTTTCAGAACTTTTTGTTACAACTGAAACTAAAGTAACCTCTGAACCAGTGCCAGCTGTTGTTGTAACAGTTATTATGGGTAGTAATTTATCTTCTATTGGTTTTGACTTATTCACTCCAAAAGGATCAACTCGGTAATCCCAAGCCTCCCCTTCATGAGTCGCACCTACAGAAATTGCTTTTGCTGCGTCCATAGCAGATCCTCCTCCAAGTCCAAGGATGACATCCACATTATTATCAAGAGCTATTTTTGCACCTTCATTTACCATATCAGTTGTAGGGTTGGCATCCACGCCACTAAAAACAACAATCTCGACTCCTGCTTCTTGACAAATCCTTGTTACTTTTTCTCTAAGTAAATCTAAACCAGAACCTTCAATATATGTAACCAATAAACATTTCTTTCCATATTCAGCTACCACTTCTCCAACTTCATTAACTCGTCCCCATCCATAGAGAAGTCTCGTTGAATTAAGATAATTTATCTTACTCATGCAATTAACCTTGTTTTCTGAATTTAAAATATTTTGTCCAAAAAAGAAAAAACAAAACCGCGGAAAAAGATCACAAAAATATCTTACCACAAGATTATTTATTTATATGGTAAGATTTCTCCTGTTATTTTTTCGCGGGGATCGAAACTGAATATTTGAAATCAATTAATGTGTTTAAACATTAGATATTTAATTGAATTTGAAATAAGGTAAATCGGTGTAAAATGCTTTTTCTAAGGCATCAAGGGTCCATCGATCGTGAAATTCTCCATATCGATTTTAATCCAAGTGTTAATAAATAAACATATGTTAAGTTAATCGGTTCGAATGGTTATCTACACTGAACTTACTTCAAAGGAAATATCTAAGTTCGGTGATGAATATGGGTTAGGAGTCATTAAAAAATTTCAACCCCTAAAAGGTGGATCGACCAATTCTAACTATTTACTAACAACAGTAAAGGGAAAATACGTTCTAACGATTTGTGAGGATAAAACACGAAAACAAACACAAACGATGATCACATTGCTTGAGCATTTAGCAAACAACAATTTTCACACCTCTAAAGCTTTAAAATCGGTTAATGGAGAGTTTCTTTCAGAATTTGATAATAAGCCAGTTTATCTTCAATCACACTTTGAAGGTATCGTCCCAAAGGAATTATCATATTCAGCAACTGAGAAATTAGGCAGAGTGATTGCTAGATTACACAGGATTGAAGTCTTGGACAACATTCCAGATGCAGTTCCAAATTGGGTGACATATTTTATTAACTTTACAAAATCTTCTCCTCCCTACATAAATTGGTTAGATCAAAAATTAAAATATTTTGAAGAAAATATTCCAAGGAACCTTCCTACAGGTTTAGTCCACGGTGATATTTTTTTGGATAATTTAATTATGCAACCTAATGGAGAGATAATAATTCTTGATTTTGAGGAGGTTTCGCGTTCACCATTCATTTTTGATATTGGAATGGCTTTAGTCGGTTCGTGTTCTGATCAAAGCAAAATATCGGTAGATAAAGCTAAATCCTTGATTAAAGGATATCAGCAAATAAGAAAACTCAATCTGACAGAAAAGCACAATATCAAATTTTATGCAATTTATGCTGCAACTTCTACTTCGTATTGGAGATTTCGGCAATATTATTTGAAAATACCATCACGTGAGAAATCTAAAAAGCATCAGCAAATGGTTGATATTGCTGATTCATTATTTCATATGAGCGAATCAACTTTTATGAAACAAACGGGGTTAAACTAGGTTGTACGTACAGAATTAGTCTCTTGTCATTTAAATTCGATTCCAATTTCAGTTCCAATTGCATTACTATTAATTGATCATCGTATTTTGGTTTGAGTTTTGCAGTCCATCGATTTATTGCAGGATACATAATTGCTAGAGATTCACCATGAGCGATATGAGGAGCATTTTTCCTACTGCCATCCCGATTCCATAAAAC
>JAGLTP010000087.1 GCA_023135215.1 Candidatus Heimdallarchaeota archaeon | reverse complement strand
CATAGTTTCAAGATTTATATCTGTTATATTAGAAGCAAATAGTTCAAATCCACTATCACCAAAGTAAACAATTGCGAAACCTTCTTCTTGGGCTTTGTCAGTATCAAGTAGGGTAGTCAATTTTCTTCACTATCTTTCCTAAATAGAAATATAAAAACCCCGAAAATTCTGCTTTGTTTCAATTTCTCTGTTATTTCTGTTTCACAACTTATAAAAAAGCAGAATGATTATCATCTATAATGGTAAAGGAATTAGAGGGACGAATAAAGAAATTCAATAACTCTCCTGACAGAGTTAAATTTGAAACCTTGGTATCTATTTCAGAACAGAAAAAAAGTAAGAAAAATATAGAGTTTCTTTTGAAAGTAATAGAAGTAGAGAAACATGAGAAAATCAGGATTAAAGCAATCCTAACTCTGAAGGAGTTTGAAGATAAAAAGATAGTTCGAAAGTTAAACGAATTTTTCTCTTTCGAGAGGGATAATAGTGTCCGTCTTGCACTTATTGAAGTTCTTGGAAGCGCATCTTCCGAAGAAATAGAAGAAGTGTTAATTAATGCAGCTAAAAAAGATAACAATGATATTATTCGCTCAATAGCAATAAAACATCTCCATGAGAGAGAAAAGATAGATCAAACAAAAATGAAGAGTCTTTTAATGGATGTTATCCAAAATGATCGAGCTACTTTTCCAAAACAAATAGCATTAAGTATTATATCATTATATGCTAAGGAAGAAGATTTGGACACTTTAAAGCTCATTTTTGAGAGAGAAACGAAATTCAAGATGAAGCAACTACTTCATCAGACTATGAGAAATGTTGCATCAAACCTACAAACTGAGTTAGATGTAGACGAACCTATAGAAGAGAAAGAAGAAGAACCTGATAAGAAAAAAGGAAGAAGAAGAAAGAAGAAAGTGAAAAAGAAAAAAGACGAAGAATATTTGTATTTTTAGTATATTTACTAATGATAAACGAAATTAGCTTTCTCAACTTTTCATGGGTTTTTTTCCATTTTTCTGCTCATATTTGAGAAAGCAAAAACCAAATAAATACGAAAAATAACTAAAATATAGATTGTGATGATTTAAATGCCACAGAGTGTTAATATTTCTGAAGATGAGTTGGAACTCGTCAATCAATTTCTAATGAATCTTGAAACAATTGTTAATGAACAAAGACAATGGGAAATTGAGACAATTATTGAGGGAGAGGGATTAGAGGGAGTAATTCAAGCTTTTCTAAGTATGATAATAGCCAATTTTGATAAAGAATTTGCAAGATTCAGAGTATATCCTAGATTTGTTAAGAAACTTGAAAATGGAAAGTTCCGAATACATAGCTCCACAAGAGTCTCTCCAACAGATAATATAGATATGACTTGGACGCTTAAGCATCCAAAAGGAGAATTTCAGAAATTAGTAATAGAAAGTGTAAATTCAATGACAGTTCCTCTTTATGAAGAATCACAAAGAGAAAGAACAGAAATAACAAGGCAAGATGAGAAATGGAAAGGATTTATGCGAGCGATTGACAAAGTCAAATTAGTTAACAGAATATATGTTAGACTTAAGGAAGTTCAGGGAAAGACACAAGCAAAAGCTTTTTTCAATGATAAAGAGCAATTTGAAGAGGAATTGGACGATTTATTCGGTTTTCTAGAAGGCCAATTTAAAATAACTGCTTACATTGCTGTCATAGGATCAAATGTTTATGGATGGAAGGGAGTTATTATGAAAAAGAATGAGGGTTATGAAGTAGTTTTTGATGGTTATCGTGATTTAGAAGCACTAGAGTCTCTCACAGAGGTGAACAAGATGACTGAAAAGGAATACTTGGATTTGATTGCCTATCAGTGGAAAGAAAGAACGAAAAAACATAAGTTGTTAATTGAAATAGATGCTGATAAGGATAAACAGAGATTGACATTTAAAATCATGAAAAAACCTCCAACTCCAAAGAAACCTAAGAAACTAGTTAAGGGAGAAAGAACAGTAAAACAAAAAACAACTAAGAAAACTAGTCCCAAGAAGAAGAAAT
>JAGLTP010000086.1 GCA_023135215.1 Candidatus Heimdallarchaeota archaeon | reverse complement strand
TTTCTGTAACTTTGCTTGGTTCTGGAATAGGTTCAGCAATACCTGCTCTAAAAGAGATATCTCCAAAATATCTTGTTGTGATTTCAGTTAGTATATCATCTGTTTTTTCATCAGTTTTCAAAGGCATCATTTGAGGGAGTTTGAGCTTTAATTCAGACACATATTTCTCAAATTGCATTTTCATACTGAAAGTAACTTTCTCAGCAATTGCAACAACGATATGATCGTTAATAGCTTCAATTAGTAACTCAGTTCCTTCCTCTTTTACCTCATCAACAATCATCGCTTCTTCCAACACAGTCTTAGAGAAAAGATTCACAGCTGCAACAACAGATGGAACTATTGAAGCTGCTTCTTTAACTTCATGCTCAGTAATAAATCTATATTTGATCAGTGCCGTTTCAGCTTCTACAATTGCAATTCCTTGTAATTTTGTTTCTATTTGTTTAGGTGATTTGATAAATTTAAAACCTTCATATTTCTCCAAAACAATAGCCATTTTTTCTATATCTTCAAATCCTTTCTCTTCTAGTTCTTTTAATTCATCATACTCTGTTTTCTTTGCTTTCTCTACTTCCCTCAGAAGATTGTTAGCTTCTTTCTGCATATGTTTATAATTAAATTTACTTGCTAAATCATAAGCTTTCAGTATATCTTCTACAGCCCTTTCTCTTTTTCCTCCTTGAGCTAGAATCATTCCTCTTAACATGTGCATATCGCACATCAATCGAGGGATAAATTGTTCTTTTGAAATAAAGCTTAGGTTATCTAGATATCGCAGAATAGATGAATAATCAACTAATTCTTTAGTTTCATTAAAACGTTGCATGAAGATATTCACTAGCTGAAACTGTGTTTTAATTACTAACTCTATATTTCTAAATTCAGTTGCTGTTTTGTAAGCTTCTTCGAAGTAATCGATTGCTGTATCAACATCACCCTTGCGTTTAGAAAGAAGTCCCTTAAAGTAGTTAATATTGGGTATTTTTCGGGTTTCACCCGTCTCGTCTAATCTTTCTTCGCTGGCTTTGATTAGTGACTCAGCTTTATCAAGCTCACCTTTTTCAATTGAAACCCAAGCTGATA
>JAGLTP010000085.1 GCA_023135215.1 Candidatus Heimdallarchaeota archaeon | reverse complement strand
CCTGAAGATTCAGGTTTGTATGACAAACTTTCAGCTAAAGAATTCCTGCACTTAATGGCAGGGATGTCAGGAATTCCTAAGGAGGTCAGAAGTAATAAGGTTAGAGATATTGTTGAGTATATTGGTATTGATTTTCCTCCTAGTAAAATAGTAAAATATCTTTCAACAGGTCAAAGAAGATTACTTCTCTTAGCAAGTATTATCCTTCATGATCCTGATATTATTATACTTGATGAAAGTCTCTCAGGATTGGATCCTATAAACAGAGAACGTATAAGTGAGATAATGCGAAGATTAGCAAAGGAAAATATTGTGATTTTTTCCAGTCATATTTTATCTGATATATGGAGATTATGCGAGAAAATCTTTGTTCTTAATGAAGGCAATCTAATTGTCGAAGATAAACCAGACAACATTCTCTCAAGGATGACTGATGACTCCTTTTTTGTAACAACTAGAAATAGCATTGAAAAGGTTAGAAATTATCTAGAAAAGAATAAATTTGTTCAAGAAGTGAGTATTCAAGGAGAAAAAATAATTTTCCAGCTTAAAGATTTAAGTAAAAAAAATCAACTTATGGGGGAGATGCTAGAGAAATTTGAGATAGTTTCTTTTGGACCAAATATTCCTGATTTAGATCAAATATTTACAAGGTTGGTGGATGCTTCATGAGAGAGATTCTTTCAACACAGAGTAAATCATTCTTGTTTAAGGAATGGAAATATATTCGAAGGAAAATTCTACCCTTATCTATTGGTTTAGCTCTTTTTGGTTTTCTGACTGTTATTCTGTTGTTAGCTCTTCCACATCTAGCGGATTTTCTTGAAAGCCTTTTACCTGAAGTTACACCTGAAATGTCAATTCAAAGCTTTATGGATAGTACAAACAGCATCGTTTCGATAATAGCAGTTATATTATGTGCTGATGCAATAGCTGGAGAAAGAGAACAAAATACTTTGGTACTTATACAAACTAAACCAATATCCCCTATTTCTGTTATCCTATCAAAGCTAGCTGTGCGTTATCTTCTAGTACTTGTAAGTACAATTGCAGGAGCTATAGCTGTTTTCTTTGGCACTTGGGCTTTTATTGGTTTACCAGACATTCAATCTTTCATCGTATCTCTAATAGTGTATGCGATAACATTATTCACTTACATGAGTATTGGAATACTGATTTCTACAATTGCTAAAAGTCAAATATCAGCTGGTGTGATTTCTGCAGTTATTATTCTAGTGATAACATTAATTTCTGCTTTTCTATTGTTTGAGGAATTTCAACCATACAACATATTCATGATGTCTGTAAATCTCACAACAATGGAATTTTCTCCAGCAAACATCGCAATTGTCTGTTTTGTATTGCTGGTAATAGGTTTAGCATTAGTAGCTACATCTGTATTAGTTTATTACTCAGAAAAAGAACCAACAAGAAAAAAAGTGTAGAATTGAGAATCAGCTTATTTGTCTATTGGTATGTTTCTAGCTGACCAAAGCTTGCAATAGATTTTCCATTGATCATTCTTTTTAAGGAGTGAGAGATAATCTGTGCATTCATATATTCTCTCTGGATGCTTGATAATCATTATTACTTTTACGACAGCTGAATTATGCCAAATATCAACATTCTCTATAGAAAATAAGCGTTTATCTTTCGAATATTGCATAGGAGGAGTTATTGAGGGGAGTAGCAAAAGATTTAGGTATCAAAATCGATGGCTAATTCACGCAATTTCTCTTTCTTTTGAACTACGATAAGATATAAATAAAACTATCAACAATTAGAAACAGTGCTGAGGTAAGATTGATGTTATTATTACCACCTAAAGAAGATGATGTAGAAGAAAGTGAAGAAACTCAAGAGCTAGATCTTGGAATAGTTGGCCATGGACCAGCAGGATTGACAGCTGCAATATATGCTTCAAGAGCTGCTATTTCCGTTGCTTGTATAGGAAGAGATTATGGAGGACAAATGGGATTAGCTTTAGAAATCGAAAACTATCCTGGTTTCGAAAATATTTCAGGAATTGATTTAACAGATAAAATGAGAGCTCAAGCTGAGAAATTTGGAACAAAGATTATTTATGGGGAGATATCAACAATTGAAAGAACAGAAGATAATAGATTCTTAATTAAAAGCGATATGGGGAGCTATCTAGTTAAAGCATTAATTTTAGCTACTGGAGGGAGGCATAGAGAGCTTGATGTCCCAGGAGAAAAGGAATTCATAGGTCGAGGTGTCTCGTACTGTGCTACTTGTGATGCAGCTTTCTTTAAAGAAAAAACAGTTGTTGTTGTGGGTAGTGGTGATGCAGCTGCTACTGGTACTCTTGCTCTGAGCGATGTGGGGGCCAAGAAAGTCTATTGGACCTCTAGATCCGATTACCTCAAATGTGAACGAATTTATGTTGATAGAGCAGAAGAGCGAGAAAACATTGAGATCTTATACAATAAACAAGTAACAGAGATTAAGGGAACAAATACTGTTGAAGAAATTGTCTTCAATGACGGAAGTACTCTAAAAGCTGATGGTGTTTTCGCAGAAATTGGTGCATTACCCAATACTGAACTTGCGGAAGCTTTAGGCTGTGAACTCGAAGATGACTTAGTCAAGATTGATGATGATTGTAAAACTTCTGTTCCTGGAGTTTTCGCAGCTGGGGATGTAACATCCAAAATTAGGAACCCATTAAGTAGACAAGTAACAACTTCTGTTGGTCTAGCAACAATTGCTGCAATTAATGTTGCAGAATTTCTCCAAGCAAGAAAAACAATAAAGAAAGATTAAATCTTTCTTTCTAATCTAATTTTATCAGTTCTGATTGATCTGTTTCTTCTTTGTATAGTTTCTGCATTTCATCCACTTTTTTCTTGTTTAGTGGATAAATTAGCAGAAAAACAAGTCCAATAACGAGGGCTGCAGCTGGGAAAAATGAAATTAATGATTTTAGTCCAGTAGTTAATCCAACAGAAACATTTTCTGGTTCAAACAATGACCATCCATATCTTGAAAGAACTGTACTTACGGACACAATTGCGAAGATAGATGAAAGCCTTATAACTAGAGCATGAACACCATAGTATGATGCTTCCCTTCTTTGCCCTGTCTTCTGTTCGTCTTCATCTGTAATATTAGAGATATTTCTATCAATGAAATAAGGAGATCCACCTAAACCTATACCATTCAATGCCATCATTACCAAAGCAATCCAATAATTAGTTACGAAGAATAGTGGAATAAGAACTGCTACCCAATATACTTGTGATATAACGAAACCTATTTTGCTTCCAACTTTTGAATCCACAAAAGACCATAATACAACTCCTCCTGCAGAGCTTAGAAATGCTACAAGTAGAAGTAATACAACTAACATTGAATTAGATTCTAATAAAACAAACTCAGAGTAGATAGGCATTATCATCGGGAATATTGCAAACACATACCAATTCATCATTGAGCATAAAATGAAAACAACAAATTTCCAGTTCTTCAAGGTATACCAAATTGATTGGAAAACGCCATAAGTTTCTTTCTTCTCAAGTTCTTCTACGGGTGGTTCTTTAACACCCCATTTTATATTGATAAATGCAGTAACGAAAATTATAGCTCCCAAAACAGCTCCTGCAATCCAATAATTGTAGATGTTTTGTTGAGAACTTTCAGTTAGGGTAGGGATGAATAAAGTTGGTACACCCATTCCAAGAATTAGTCCAAGTACCATCATCATTCTTCTTGCTGTACCTGCTTCTTCTCTTTCCCTATCAGTTCGAAACATTTCTGGGTAGAGAGAGGTTCTGTTCAAAGAGAATGCTGTGTAGATTGTGTCAAATAGACAGATAATTATGAAGAAGTATACTGCTACCCAAACAGGGTGAGTATCAGCGGTGGCAAACGGAGTAAATAGGAAAAACATTACCATAGACAGAGGGACCCATGCAGCTATCATCCAAGGTCTCCTTCTTCCTCCACCAAGCTTTTTCGTTCTAGTTTTATCTGAAAGTCCTCCTAGAATAGGATCGTTAAATGCATTGTATATTGACCAGAGAATATAGATGATCATTACGTATCGAACATCAATACCGATAACAGCATAATAGAAGGTAAAGATAAGAAAAGAAAATCCTTGGTATGCTACAGCATCTGTAATTTCTCCAGTTGCAAATGCAAGATTAAACTTTAAAGGCACTTTCAACTTCTTAAAGCGCGATTCCTTTTGTTCAGTCATAAGAATTGGTTTATAGTGGTTTTTTAAAAGTTTTATTGAGAATTTTAGAAAAAGTCTG
>JAGLTP010000084.1 GCA_023135215.1 Candidatus Heimdallarchaeota archaeon | reverse complement strand
TTAATATCGTCTTTTGAAGGAGGAAAAAAGGGAAAAACTCTCCAGTTCAATGGTCATTTAGATATTGTTCCATTTAACCCAGATAATTGGGATGAAGAAACGCCTCCCTTAGGAGGAGTCATTAAGGATAATAAACTGTATGGAAGGGGTTCAATAGACATGAAAGCTGGTATAGCATGTCAAATGATCGCAATGAAGATACTAAAGGAATCAGGACTAAAATTCAAAGGTAAACTAAAGCTTTGGCTCACTCCTGATGAAGAAACACATGGTGCCTATGGTTCGGCATATATGACTAAAAATAATTTCGAAGTAATAAATGCAGATGCTACAATTGTTGGAGAACCAAGCATTAGAAAACCTATGAGCAGTCCATCAATAGGTTTGGGGGAGAAGGGTCCAAATTGGGTAAAATTCACTTTTCATGGCGTAGCTGGCCATGGAAGCTGGCCTAAACCAAAATCAAATGCCATAAATAAAGCTATAAGATTCATCTATAGAGCAAACAAAAATCTGAAAATTCCAAAACGTAAACCTCCAATTACAAAAATTCAACAGTTAAAGGATATGCTAAAGCGTGTTAATTATTCCGATTTAAAGAAGATTAGAGCCTATACAGGAGAAAAAAATCCTCTAGATAAGGATAAAAGGGATTCAAGTATTCTCTACAGAACAACATTCAGTTTCACTGAGATTAATGCAGGAATTAAAACAAATGTTATTCCAGATACTTGTGAACTTTCTGCTGATTTCAGGGCCATGCCTGGTTTAACAACCCAAGAACTGTTTGATACTATAGTTATATTCTGCTCCAAATTAAAATATCGTATAGAATTACCAGAGGGTTATAATAATCTTCAACATGCAAATCCTAAGTTCAAAAATGAACCAATTGATGTAACTCTTTCAATAATAACTGTTGGAGAAGGTTCTGCTACAGATCCAAATACAGAATTTGGAAAAATAATTCAGAACTCATTTGAAGCTGTTTATGAGACAAGTCCTTTGTTTCATTTTAATACTGGTTTTTCCGATGGCGGTAATATGAGGGAAGCTGGAATGAAAGATATTTTTGTATTTGGTCCTGGTGGAAGAAATGCTCATAATGCTAACGAGTATGCAGATTTGAGTACTTTGAAAGATGTAACCAAACTGTATTTATTAATCGCATATCGATATCTAAATTCCTAGTTTGTACTTTTTGGTCTCAGTTTCCTTTTCAAAATAAGATAAACAAGTAAA
>JAGLTP010000083.1 GCA_023135215.1 Candidatus Heimdallarchaeota archaeon | reverse complement strand
TTATATGGATATAAGAAGAAACTAGTAAAACCTATAAATGGTACAACTAGTAAACTCACAATAATAATTATGCTATACATCAATTGGCCAAAAGCACCTTCTGATGAATGCAGTAACATATTATTATCACAAAATTGCTCCACTGAACCAAAATTCTCCTCTAACTCCTCTATATTGTTTGTTTTTGTTTCTGAAATAAATTCATCTAAGCTTAATGCTACCTCATTTAGTAGTGATTTAATCTCTTTATTAGATATCCCTCGTTTTACCAGTTCAAGAGATAATTTTTTCAAGTAAACTTCTTTTATTTTTGTGTTTGATGTTTTTTTCTTTACTTTCTTTCCGAGTTTCATCTTTCTCAACACAATATGCTCTAATAATACTCTTTGGTGAAAGGTATATATAAGATTTTCTGATAGATTTGCCTGTATTTTCAAATTAAGAAAAGAAAAGTAAAGAAATATGAAATTCTTGAGTTACTGTTATTATTTCTGCTAGCACTTACAGCATTCTCTTAATTCTTTCTCAAACTGTGTTCCTCTCATTATTAAGAGTAAAGTGCTCAAGTTATCTAACATCCAATCTATTTCTTCAAAAGAGCTGTCCTTAACTAAATCAGCTATTTCTACATTGAATTTTTGAAATACTTCCAAAGCTTCTACATCATAGCATTTGTTAACTTTGTTCATTATTTTTGTTAGACAGTCTAAAGGGATTTCAGGAAGGTCCATTGCTAGACTTAACATTTTTGCAATCTTTGGAAGCATCTTTTTGTAAGTTGGATATGTCCCCCAATCCTTAATTTTATCAGCAGTAAAGAAAATTTTAGCTGTACGACAGAACAAAGTTTCAGTTGCTGTTTGCCCCATTTTGACTCTTTTCCCTGCTTCAGCTACTACTCCCTGTTCCACTAGAACCTTTACATAACGATAGAGTGTTTTATCTTTCCTCTCTAATCTCTCAATCTCTGCGATTTTTTCTTTAGCAGGTAGATTCTTATTTGCTACATCTTGAGCAACAATTTGGTTATATTTGGGAACAAGCTCACTGATCGTCATTGGTCCCTCTCTCAATGCAATTAATATTGGCGCATAATTTTGATCTTCAAAAAGCGCAGTTAATTCTTTTTCCTTAAGTACTCTAACTACTTCTTGTGTATATGTTATTACGTCTTGATATTCTTTCGAACTCATCTATTCCACACACTTTTAACCAAAACGATATTTTCTACGTCCCTTATAAACGTTTCTCTTTATCGGGGAAAATTAGCGCTTTCAGCCTCTTATCCTCACTTCTAGAAAAATACTCAAAATAAAATTTAAACCCCTCTTGTGGAATTACATTTAATTTTCTCGCAATCAGAGAAATGTTTATATAAGACAGAGAGAAGTGTATTGTAACTCAGAGAAAAATGAGAATAAATGGTGAAAAAAATGACAGCAAGTACAATTCAAAAAACAAAAATCATTCAAGCATTTGATAATGTTTTGGATAATTATGAAGTTGAGTGTGTTTATACAAAGGACTTAGAAAAGATTCTTGATCAAGTTGCTGAAATAGTAACTTCAAGTACTACTGACAACGATTTATCACCTGGACAAAGACTATACAGTCGATCTACAATCCAAGAACAAGTTAGAGCAAGTAAGAACCAAGCAGTAGTTAAATACCTAATGTTCAGAGGTTCATTATCATAGAATAAAGAAAAATGTGAGGAGAAAAAAATGATGATTAAAACTAAAAAAATGAATACTAAACTAAGTACTTTCAAACAAATAAGATTGGAAAAGGATAAAGCTCTTACCAGAAAGCTTCTTCTTTCTGGTCCATATAATTATTAGCTTCTCTTCCTTTCTTTTCTAATTTTCTTTTATAACTTATTTTCAAAATAGAACTACCTAGTTCAGATACAGGTCAAAGATATTTCTTATAAAGCACTAGTCCGACTCCAATAACTGCACCTACTCCAAGAATAATAAAAGCCCAATCAAAATCTGTAGCAAATGAACCTTTACTTTTAAAAGTTAAGAAATCTAGCCATTCGGTTCTCATTTGAAAGCTGGGTAACGGTTCTGTCTGGTCTAAAAAGAATCGTAGTTGAAGCTGAAGTTTTACTTTTCCCCATGTATTTCTATATTCTATTGAAGGTGATTTTCTTTGAGGGGTATCTTGATTTACATCATCAAATTCAATAGTTTTGTTTGAACGTAATTCTGTTTGATTAACCAGAACTCTCAGTTTAACAATAACCTTGTAGAGTTTAACAACAGTATCAGGTTGTCTAGTTAGTTCAAGAGTAAGATTAATTCTGAACCTTTCCGAAACAAAACTAGTATTCGTTTCACATGTGATCTTTATTTTCATTCCATTTTCGTCTTTTACAATTCTACTCATTTTAGCTGCTTGAGTTTGTGATGGACTTAGAATCAGTATAAAAACAGATAAAACGAAAAGAAACCTTCTTTTTGCAATTTTAGACATGATGATCACTTTATTTTCTTAAAATATTGTATACTAACTTGCTCCTCTTCCTTTCCTTTCCAATTCTATTTTTATAAACTGATATTGAAGTTAATACAATACATATTACAGCCATGACTAAATTAGAGTTAGCTTGCAATGTTATTACATCAAAACTATATCCAGCAGCTTCCATCCATTCTTTAGCTAAAGTTAAGTTTCTGTCATACTGAATTGGGAACGTTGCTCCATCATAATTTTTTATGTAAGGATTTGGTTGATAATTCAAAATGTAATCTCCTTCATTGATTAATTGATTCATTTCTTCATTATCTATAGCATAACAAATTGCTTTTCTTATTGCAGCAGCTTTAGTATAATCTGTTTTTCCAGGTTCAGCTAGCCAGATGTAATTATTTTCTCCTCCTATTATAGGTCTGTCAAAATTGAAAACGAAGAAATAATGTCTAGAACTCCTTGGAGTATTCACAACAAAATTGGGATTTGATTGCAATTCTCTAATTTCTGGTTCTTGGTAATACTTAGATAAATATGATAAATAATCTTGTTTCCCACTTTTAAATTCGCTATAACTTTCGGAGTCACGAGATATATAGTTTATTTTAATTGTTTCAATTTCACAATTTTGAATTGTTCCATCTATAGCACCTCTACCAAACCAATATGGACTTCTTTTCAGAACAGTACTATTTATCCACTTACAATAATCTAACATATACTTTCCACAACCAAAAGCTGATTTGCTATAAGTTAACCATTGAGGTGTTTGAGCAATTCCAGGATATAACCCAATGTAGCTTTGATTTCCTTTTGTATAAGAAGTAAAAGGATCTGATGAATTAAGGAAGAATTCAGGTAGGAGAGGAACAGACAAAAGTTTCCAGAATTCCTCATAGAATATCTGTTCTACTGTTTTTGGTTCAACATTCATTGTAACATGAAATTCTAATTCATCATCCTGATCTACAAAGCAATTAGCTAACCATCTATAAGTTCCAGCTTTGTATTTTGATAAAGCTAATAGAGTGAATACAGCATCTTTTGCTGTTACTTGCTGATTTGTTCCATTACAGTTCTCCCCTTTCAATCCCAACATCAATTCCTCCTCTGGGGTGGAAATTAGAGGATTTGATAATTCTGTTCTAATAGTCGTATTGTAGGATGGATTCCAGAATACATCATCTCTCATTTGAAATACGTAATGAGTCGCGTTGATTTTGGTCCATTCTTTTATTATTCCAGTTTTTAGGGGATTCAAATCTGGACTCCATTGAAGTAGAGGTTCAAAAATTAGATCTATTATAGGAAGTTCTGCTAAATTTCCTCCATATATGGGATTCAATGTTGTCCACCAAAGCGGATATGCTCCATTGAGTTCTGTTAAATTGTCTTGTCCTTCATGATAACCATCAAAAGACATATATGATAAAGAATCAGATAAACCCCACTCAGCATCATAACCCAATACATTCGACCAAACTGCTTCAAAATCTTGAGAAGAATAAACTGGCAGAATAGGTAACATTTTATCCATCAACAAACTCTGCCAGTCTCTTTGCAGTTGAGATTTTTCTTCCAAATTATTAGTTTTTGCTATTTTATATTGAAATTCTTCACATTCGTTATAATAAGGCAGAGCTGAATTAAGACTGAAAACATTTCTACTACCGTTCTCCATAAAGTATTTTCTCATATCCTGGCTATTTAAATCAGTAATACATATAGCTGCTATGTCCCAATCTCTATCTTCTTTGAGATAAGCAAACCAAGAAGAAAAAGATCTATATTCTACAGGAATATAAGCATTTACATTGATTTCTTTTAGAAAGTCATTACTTAATAAAGCATGATCTATAGACCACCCACCTCCCCAAAAGTGTATTTCCAAAGTAAAGAAATAATCATCACCTTTGAGCGTACTTATTGCGCCTACAGTTGAAAACAAAAGGAGAGACGTAATTACAAAAGTGACGATTACTTGTTTCTTCATCTTTTCCTCCTCGCTTTCTTATAATATGTAATTTTTGAAGTTAAAATTAAACATAGAACTGCAATTATTGATGGGTGTGTTGTTCTTGTTGTGTTTATTCCTACCTTAAAACGTCTTGTTGAATCAAATTCTCTCCAAGCAGCTGTTATATTTCTATAGTATTTCTTAACTTCATCATGGTGATAATATGGAGTATTGAAAAAAATAGGACTGTGACCTAAAATATGATCACCTCCATGAATTACTTCATCCATTTCTACTCTATCTATTGTATAGCAAATTGCTCTTTTCAGAGTACAAGCTTCAGTATAATTCTTGCCATCAGGACCTTCTACCCAGATATTATTACTAGACTTTCCAAAGAATTCGCTTTCAAAATTAAAAGCTATTAGATACATATGATCCAGTATAAGAGTTTGAACTTCATACCTCATCTCGTAATAACTCATTCTAACTGGCGGTTCGAAAGTTCTTACTAAATCCAATTCACCGTTTCTGAATTTTTCACCTATTTCTTCTTCATCTTGAATATCGTAGATATTTATTGTATCAATAAATGGTGTTCTTTCTTCTCCATCAATAACTCCAATCTTGAACCAAAAGGGACTTCTGGTTAACACAGTTTTAAAGTTATCTTCATAATAATCTAGCATAAACTTACCTCCCCCAAAGGGGCTTATTTCATAACTTTTCCAATTTATTGTTTCTTTTATTGTTTCATTTAAACCTTTACATTTTATTCCTCCACTTGTATAAGTAATCGTTTCATCGGTTGAGTTGAGGAAGAATTCAGGTAAGATTCCAATATCTAGCAAGGAAAAGAAATCAGCATAAGGTTCATTCACTTCTGTCTCCTGATTTCCATCAATATGAACGTGAAAAGCAAGAGGATCTAAGGGATCTACATAACAGTTTGATAACCACATGAATTCATCGGATTTCTCAGAGGTTAATGGATTGGATGCTGTTAAAAGAGTGAAAACTGCATCTTTCGCAGTTATGTTCTTGTTTGTGCCATCACTAACCTCACCATCTTTAAGTCCAGACATCAAAATGCTAGGATTTCTCACCTCCCATTTATCAGGTGAAGTTTCAATGAGCAAGCTATCTGAAGTCGAATCTCTCCCTGACGAATTGAAAGAAGGATTCCAGAAAGAATTATTCCTTATGTAAAATTTCAAGTGATGGGATTTTATCTCCTCCCATTCTCTTATTATACCTGTTTTTAATGGTAAATTATCAGGAGATAATTTGAGTAGAGGTTCCTTAATTAGAGACCATTCAAGCAAGCTTAGTTGTATATCTACAGAATCTAGTTTATTAGATTCAATTGTGCTGAAAGCAACATTTAGTTCATCAGCAGATTTTTGACCTTTATGCAATCCATTATACATCATATAAGTGATACTGTCACTTAATCCCCATCTCATATCCCAACCTTCTGTATTTGACCATATAGTTGTAAATATTCTGTCTGAAAATAAAGGTAGTATTGGGATCATATGTTTCATTAATAGTTGCTGCCAATCAAAGTACAATTGTTGTCGTTCTTCTAGATCAAGTGTTTGTGCAGCTTCATTTTGAAGATATTCGCTTTCATTCTGAAAAGGGATATCTGAATTCAGATTGAAAATATTTCTAAAACCATCTTCTGTGTAAATATCTCTCAAATCAGGAATTCCAATTTTATTCTCGAATTTACATATTGCTAGATCCCAATTTTTATTGATTTTAGGATAAGAATTAGGAATATTGCAATCATAATTAACAACTTTTATTCTTGAATTAATGTTCAAATCCCTAAGATATTTAGCAATAAACACTCCATAATCAAAAGCATCTCCTGGAGTAACTAGAATAGTTAGTGTGAAGAATGATCCAGCTTGATTTATTGTACTTGCTTGCACTAAA
>JAGLTP010000082.1 GCA_023135215.1 Candidatus Heimdallarchaeota archaeon | reverse complement strand
TATAATATATTGGGAAAATGACAACTATCACAAACAAAATACATTTGGAACCTTTAGCCATTGAACGAAGTGTTACTGATACTCCTCTCTTTTTAATCAACGGTAAACTCAGAAGGTTGGATTGGCGCAAGAACCAACACCATTTCTTCAGATTTCTTGAAGAGCTGCCTAAGATACTTAGAAGAGATGTTCCTGAGAATGTATACAATGAAGTAATTTTGCATTATCAGAACCTCAACAATCTTTTACTCGAGAGTCATCTCCATGATGAGAGCTTCAATAATGGCAATATGCTAACTTACTTTTTAGCGATATTGGAGCATCACACAACTCTTCATGGTAGAGAGATTCAGTTCAAGAATCTCCGACGCATCTTTAGATTATGGGGTATTGACGATAATTTTACTTTCTATTTGCGAAGGATATCCCAAGCTCGAGAAAGATTGGAAACCGCTGAATTACTCAAATTTGACCCACTCAACACCCTTGATGAACTACAGAAGAAGATTAACCATCTCATTGATTATTTAACTCAGAAACTTCCTGTCAAGAATGATGATCTTGAGAGAATTAGAGAAAGGGTTACAAGACTCATTGATAAGCGAATCATTCCCTATGCTAGCATTCAAGACGCCGGACTTACAATGATAGTTGCATCTTTCCCAGAATATCTGGAGATTCCCGCTCTCAAGCTCTATTTCTTACTCAATCTTAGAGAAGAATTAAAGGTTGACCTGAATGCTTTACGAAAGAGAGTACTGAGATACCGAGAAAGACTAGGGAAACATAATCTCTAACTAATTCTCTTTTTTTTACAATTCACTTTTGCTCAAGTAATTTGATAAACCTATACTCAACGCGAAAAGTTTAAATTTAATGTATAGTTGTGAGATTACCTTTGTAATGGGTGTAAAGAGATATCATAAGGTTGCAACAACAACTTTTATAATTGTATCCACTCAGAACAAGACAAAGCGTTAAAAAGGATTTGCAAATTTAACTATAAGGAATAGTGAAAGTGTGATCGCATGAGTCGTCCACAAGAAGATGTGCTATTAGAAATAAAGGGACTAAAGACATATTTCTTTACAGAAGAGGGAGTAGTAAAAGCAATAGAATCAGTAGATATAGAAGTATATAAATCAGAGACACTAGGATTAGTAGGAGAATCAGGTTCGGGAAAATCAGTAACCGCACTTTCAATACTGGGTATAGTTCCAGATCCTCCTGGTAAAATTCTTGATGGTCAAGTTGTTTTTCATGGTCAAGATCTTCGTAGACTCAGTGATTCTGATATGCGTAAAATCCGTGGTAATCAAATTGCTATGATTTTCCAAGACCCTATGACTAGTCTTAACCCTGTTTTTACCGTTGGTGATCAAATTAGTGAAGCTATTATGCTCCACCAAAAAGTTTCCAAGAAAGAAGCTAAGGAAAAATCCATTAAGATTATGAGTTTAGTTGGTATTCCTTCTGCTGATGAAAGAGTTGATAATTATCCTTTCGAGTTCAGTGGAGGAATGAGACAGAGAGTTATGATTGCCATGGCTCTCAGCTGCAACCCTGAATTACTAATTGCAGATGAACCTTCAACAAGTCTCGATGTTACTATTCAAGCACAGATTCTTGAACTCCTCAAAGCAACAAGTGAAGAGTTCGATATGAGTATCATACTAATTACCCATGATATGGGTGTAATCGCAGAGATGTGTGACCGTGTAGCTGTCATGTATGCGGGTTATATTTGTGAAATTGGTGACATAATGATTATCTTCAAGTCTCCGTTTCATCCATATACAAGGGGGCTTTTAGGAGCCATACCTCGTCCTGACGCGACACGTGAGGATTTAACCATTATTCGAGGTGCAATACCCAATCTAATTAATCCTCCGTCAGCATGTCGATTCCATCCACGTTGTGATTATTTCATGCAGGGTTTATGTGATGTTGTTTTACCAGCAATAATAGAAGCTGAACCAGGTCATGATGTTAGATGT
>JAGLTP010000081.1 GCA_023135215.1 Candidatus Heimdallarchaeota archaeon | reverse complement strand
GGGCTTGAGTATCTATTCACTGCGCCAGTTCATGTTCAGATATTTACCACACAAGAAAAATCTACAGTAGTCATTAAACTAGTCAATAGAATTCTATTTCTTGATTATGATCAACACATCATAGCTTCAGATTTATTGGAATTCGCAAAAGAGATGTTCGAAAAAGAAATAGTAATTAAGGACGAAATCCCTGAAGCAGTGCTAGAAAAATCGTAGTTGCAGTAATATCAGAAATAGAACCAGGATTTATTTCTCTCTTCTGAGATGTTCGAAGATAATTATCTAATGCTTTGATTGATTCTTTTCCTTCTTGAGTAAATATTCCCCCAGTTTTTATAATCTCTTTTGCTTTTTTGTTTACTTCTGTTGCTATTTCATTACCAAATCTTTTAGCAATGTGTGTATCTTTCTTCTCGGAAAGCAAAGTGATATATGTTTGAGTTATTGCATTTCTAAAATTGTTATTTTCATCATATACCCTATTAAATGTTGAAAATCCACATTTCAACGAGATTTGATATCTGTGTGATAACTCATAGAAAACTAAATCTCTTTCCTCGTAGAATTTTGTATATTCAAACAGATTTGTTCTTTCATTCCGGTGTATTTCTAAGAATGAATTAAAATTGTCTTCTTCTTTTTCAGATTGAAGTACTCTGTCAGAAACACAGTTATTCAAAGCTTTTGTAAGATAAATACAATCCTCAGAAGTTGAGTTCTTAAGAAATTGTTCTGTTATACTCACAACGTTATCAAGGTTTAATTGTGAATTTGTTTTCATTCCCTCAGTTGCAAAACTGTGAGCTATCCCTAGAGTTATTGGAGCGAACATTAGTAAGGTTCCTAATATTGTGTTTCCTGAAGATCTGTACCATGTTTTTGCTTTTTCAAGTCCATTTTGAATTATAAATCCTATCTCTGCATCTTCGAACCAGAGATGATTGTCAGCTACCAATATACCTCTTTTAGCTAAACCGAAAATTGGAGAAAAAAGACTGCTTGCCCCAGCAAGGAAATGTTCTGATTTTGTATCATCGAATTCATGAAGAAAAGATGCTCCTCCTGGTTTTGGTTCGGTTAAGTATAAAAGATTGTGAGCCAAAACAGCGCTTTGAGCTATGTATAGTTGTACATCCAGAACTCTTCCTTTTACATCATTATTATTCAATGTGAAAGGCATTCAAGTTGAATACATGTTAGGTTATTTTTAAGGCATCGATTAATGACTTTATTATTCAAATCGCGAAAAAACACGTCTCCTTGAAACTAGCGTTAAGTTTAATTATGTTCGTGAACTTCTTTTAATTGTAATGTTTCCGAAAGGGACGTGTCTTACTTTTTTGTTTGTATCTTTAGATTTAGTATTTTTAC
>JAGLTP010000080.1 GCA_023135215.1 Candidatus Heimdallarchaeota archaeon | reverse complement strand
AACCAGAAAACTGCAGATGCATTAGATGAACCTATGTCCCCAAGTTTATGATCTATGATTGAAAGCATGTTATTTTGATGCACAAGGATATTTAATTGTCTAATCTCATCAATAGTTAATCCGATTAGATACTGTCTATTCATTTTGATAGCTGAAGCATAAGGAGCAACATAAAGAATAATTCTCCTCATAAATTCCAATCTATCATCACTTGACATAACATTCTTGCTTCGTTGAGCTGGTAATGCAGGATCTAAACCTACACATAGAAGAGTTTCCTTTTCTTTTGCTATCTTACTTAAGTTTTCAAGAAAGGGATTTGTTAATGAAGCCATTAGGTGGTGATTCATATAGGGTTATTTAATTATTTTTTTAGTGTATTAAGTATTAATTAGTCGGATTTAGGAGACGTGGATAATCTCTCCTGATTTAATCACATATTTTATTTGTCCATTAAGCATTCTCCCTTCAAAAGGAGACCACTTTGATTTAGATTTAATCCAGTTTTTATCTACTTCAAATGGAGTTGATAAATCCACAATCATGCAGTTTTCAGCAAAATTGTTTTGTTCAATATTGAGCAATTTTGATGGAAAGACATGAAAAGCTTCAATTACTCGCTCCCATTCTATTTCATTAGCTTGTACAAGTGTTATTAGAGAGGGAATTAATTCTTGAACGCCTGGCATTCCACTAGGACTGGATGTTTCTTTCTCTTCTAATGTATGCGGAGAATGATCAGAGCTTATCATATCAATAACACCCTTAGATAATGCTTCGATTAACTGATTCCTGTCATTTGTTGATCTAAGGGGAGGATTAACTTTCTTAAGCGAAAGAGATAAATCAGAATTCTGATCAAAAAAGAGATATCTTGGACATGTATCTGTAGATAAGTTATCTAATGCAGCTAATTCAAGTAATTTGAGAGATAAAGCACTGCTTACATGGGTAATATGGAATCTCAGAGAAGGGTAATCATGAGCCCATCGTAGAATGGATTGTATTGCAACAGCTTCTGCTTCTGGAGGACGTTGTTTTGCATGATCCTTCTCATCAACTTTTGATTTTAGTATAAGAGAGTCTTCTGCATGGAAGAAAATAGGTTTAAAACTCTCTATCTGTTCAAGTTGGTTGAGAGCTCCTTCAACATTCTCCTCCTTGATAGCAAGATTACCAAATGATTCAGACAAAAAAACTTTGTAAGCGTCACAGTGTTCATCAATTTTCTTGAGGTTCTGATAGTTTCCATCTGTAATAGCTGCTGCAATCAAAATGTCAACAAAATTAAGTTTTTCCGCAGTTTTTCTCTTGAGTAGAATTTGATCAACAGAGTCAGTTATGGGATTTGTATTGGGCATATCTAAAACTGCAGATATCCCACCGTTAAGAGCAGCTTCTGTACCAGATTTCATATCTTCTTTGTGAGTAAAGCCAGGCTCACGAAAATGTACATGTATATCAATACCTGTAGGAAGACAGACAAAATTTGAACCATCTATTTCTTTCTCACTAATGCCAGTGATACTTTTGTTGATACTAAAGTTCAAATCACTTATAACAAAATCTTTACTATCGTGATTCCAGGCTTTTAGATTTGTGAATTCCACCATACTTTATATCCTCTGTTTCTCTCCAGTTTCAATTCGTCTATAATTTCCAAAATCATCTATTTGTTCTATTTGTTTTGTATTAAAGATAGGACCATCAACACATATTCTCCAACCGGTTGGATCGACAGCACAATAACTGCATAGACCAAAACCACACCTCATATATCTATCTGCAAAACTCATTTGCATATCGATGACTTTCTCATACTTCTTTCCTATATCAAAAATAACCTTCATCATCCTTTCAGGACCTGCAACATAGATTACAGAGGGAGTTTCAGATTTTTGTAGAAAATCTTCTAAATCCACAGTGGGAAATCCTTTGTAACCGTAAGAACCATCATCTGTACAGACATGAAACATCAGCTTCTCTTGATCATGCAGATTTTGAAACCAATCCAAATACATTAACCTATTTTTACTCCTTGCTCCTTCAAAGATGTGGATATTTTCCTTTTCTTCTCTTCTCATTAGAGTTGTTGTTAGAAGTTTCAATGGTGTCATTCCGAATCCTCCTCCAATAATCAAATGATTCACCTTATTTGGAGGTTGGAAAGGTTTTCCATAAAAGCCTCTAATTCCTACTAAATCTCCTTCATTCTTGTTTATCATAGCTTCAGTTCCTGCTCCCATCTTTGATACTCCTATCTCGAGAACATTGTTTTCAAAACCTGCAACACCAATTGGGTATTCATCAACACCTGGAACCCATAACATGATGAACTGACCAGGTTTAGC
>JAGLTP010000008.1 GCA_023135215.1 Candidatus Heimdallarchaeota archaeon | reverse complement strand
TTTTGCTTGGGGGCTAACTGATAATATAAATTGGACCTATATTAATCAAGCTCCAACAAGAGGCTCCATTTACGATAACAGTATGAGTGATATAGATTACTTGATAGCTTCTGCTAACGTTTCTTGGCAGCCTGATGATCCAGAATCCAGAGCAGCAGCTTATCATGGTTTTGATGAAGGTCTTGGAATGTACAAATCACCTGTATTAGAAACAGATTATCTTGGTCAGAAAGCTGCAGAATGGATTCCCACAGTTAAGAACGATAGGTTCTACTTGCGAGTTCACGTAACTCAACCAGATCAAGAAGGCCACGGGTATGGTGATAATTCCGTTGAATACAAAAATGCTATGATTGAATGTGATGATGCAGTAGGATTGATTTTAGATGAACTCGAAGATGCAAATATTCTAGATAAAACCTTAGTAATAGTTGGAACAGATCATGGTATGTATGATACAGGCCACAGTGCAGGACCTTGGCCTGATGTTGTGGATGATTTGAACGAACTCGTATTTGTTATAAGTCATGATTCTATTCGACATGAAGAATCAATACCTGTTTCACAGCAAGATATTGCTCCTACAGTTCTTGCAACAATGGGAGTTGATCTTTCCCCATTAACACCTGAATACATAGATGATGATGATACTGGAATTCCATTCTGGGAAAAAACTGAAGATAGAGATCCTAACATCAAAAGTACATATTATAAAACTGGAGATATGGACAATTATGGTCTTATTACAGAAGGAGGAGAGATTAAAGGTACATTTGATCTTAAACTAGATATAATTGAATGGAGTCCTCTAAGAACTGCAACTGTCCAAATAGGTGAAAATGTTATAAATGCAGATTTAAATACATCAAGAAGCGTACAATGGTATGATTTAAATCCAAAAGATATTGGTAAGGGAGTCCAAACTTTATCATTTACACTGATTGATCCTTTTGGAAACGAAGCTACAGAAGAAATTAGTCTAACCTTAACAGCTCCTTCTGCATTCTGGGCATCAATTTTACCTATTCTCGCAGTAAGCACAATCCTCGTATTAAGACGTAAGAAGAAGTAATATCATTTTCTTTTTCTTTTTCTCTTCCTTTTCTCTCTTACTCTATTTGTCCCCAAGTGAGGAATTTTCCATCTTTTCTTTTTACTAAAACAGTTCCAAATTTTCTCCATTGCTCTTCTCTGAATCTCGTCATGCGATAAGCTTCTTCATCTTGAACTTTTTTTGTACCTTTTACTAATTCGATTTTCCTTTTTTCGTCATCAAAAAACAGTTTGCTTATATATTTTCCTTCTTTTGGATCTTTTTGAATATCCTCAGCAAGATCCATAATTTGCTCTAGAGGAAGTAAATTAAAAAATGACTGATGTTCTGTAAAATAAACGGAACCTGGACACACCTCTTCAT
>JAGLTP010000079.1 GCA_023135215.1 Candidatus Heimdallarchaeota archaeon | reverse complement strand
ACTGCTGAGAATGACTACACTAAAGCTAAAACAAAACATCTTGACACTTTTATTGATAAATTATTCAATGAAATGAAAAACAGGATTAAGGAAGATGATGAAAGTGTTCCTTACAAATACAAGGATTACTATTACTACAATAGGAATGAGAAAGATAAGGAGTACAAAATTTACTGTCGAAAACACTTAAGTTTAGAAAGTGAAGAGGAAATACTTCTTGATTTAAATAAAATGTCCGAAGGACTTGAGTATTATAAAATTCAAACGATGAAAATCAGTCCCAATCAGAAATTGCTTGCTTTTTCAGAAGACAAAACCGGTTATGAGAAATTTGTTATATTTGTTAAAAACCTTGAAACAGGAGAAATTTCAGCTACAAGAGTTGATAATATTGGTTGGAATTTTGAGTGGGCGGATGATAATACCCTTTATTATACATTAAGAGATGAAGCACAAAGACCTTATGCTCTCAAGAAGCACGTATTGGGAACTTCAGCTGAGCAAGATACTTTGGTTTTTGAAGAAAATGATACTAAAAGAAGAGTATCTGTTTGGAAAGGGAACGATAGAAAATACCTTTTTATGAACTCTGAATCAACTTTAAGTTCCGAGATAAGGCTACTTGATTTGAATGATCCTCATGGGGACTTTGTAGTTTTCTTACCAAGAGAAGAAAAACATGAATATTCAATAGCTCACAAAGATGGATATTTCTATGTTACAACAAATACAGATGAATGTACAAATTTTAAATTGATACGAACTCCAATAGATAGATTTGGTAAGGAAAATTGGGAAGAAATTATTGACCATGATGAAAATGTTAGACTTCTAGGTTCTGAAAGCTTTGACGATTTTCATATAATACATAAGAGAACAGAAGGATTACCAAGGATGGAAATTTTCTATAACAAGGAGGATGAGAGAAATCATGATATTCAGCTACCCGAACCAGTATACGGTGTTTGGAGTGGAGCGAATGCAGAATATTCCACAGATTTCTATAGATTACGTTACACCTCTCTAATTACACCAATGTCAACATTTGATTACTTTGTTAAAGAGAAAAAACTAGAACTAAAAAAGGAAGAAGAAGTAAAAAATTACAATAAGGAAGATTACGTTACTGAGAGACGTTTTGTCAAAGCTCGTGATGGAGCAAAAATTCCTATTTCTATCGTACACAAAAAGGGAATAAAGCAACCTGCTCCAACAATGATATATGGATACGGAGCCTACGGCCATTCAATGGATACATACTTCTCACCACGAAGTGTTAGCTTAATCGAAAGAGGAGTGATTTATGTAATTGCTCATGTTAGAGGGGGTGGGGAACTTGGAAGACCATGGTATGAAAATGGTAAATTCTTGAAGAAGAAGAATACTTTCAATGATTTCATAGATTGCTCAAAATACCTGATTGATGAAAAGATTACAACAAGAAATCAATTGATAGCGATGGGTGGTAGTGCAGGTGGATTGTTAATGGGTGCAATAATGAATATGAATCCCGAGCTTTTCCATTTAATTATTGCAAGAGTTCCATTCATTGATGTAATTAATACAATGTTGGATGAAAGTATCCCTCTAACATCTGAAGAATGGGAAGAATGGGGAGATCCAAGAGATAAAGTATATTTCGATTACATGCTTTCATATTCTCCCTATGATAATATAGAAGCTAAGGATTATCCACATATTCTAGTGACTGCTGGATTAAATGATCCACGAGTACATTACTGGGAACCAGCTAAACTTGTGGCTAAATTAAGAGTTTTGAAAACAGATGATAATGAATTGATACTTAAAACAAATATGGGTGCAGGACACAGCGGAGCTTCAGGTAGATACGAAGCTATGAAAGAACTAGCTTTTGTTTATGCTTGTGCTCTTGACAAAGTAAGTTTAGTTGATAACTAAACCTTCTCTTTTTTTTGCACTTCTTGTTTTTTTCTACTCTTTTTCTTTCTCTTATAGGTCTGATATCTTTTCAATGTTGAAGAGACAGCTGATAGCACTAATAGTATACCATAATAAATTCTTGACTTCAATTTAAACTGAACTATTCTTTTCTAAATTGAATAATTCTACCAACATAGACTAGAACTACAAGTATTATTGAAATGGAAAAATAAATTAACCATATATATGTATCAATTGACAATCCTATAACCCCCATATAATCTAGATATGATATTTGATTCATTGGACCAATATACCATATCAATGCATAAAGAAATTCAAAGGTTTTCCCAGATCCAGTTATTACTGAAAGAAATAATGCAAGTGATGGAATAAAAACGCACCCCGCTCCCCAAAACAATAAACTTGCCCATTCTTGAACTATAATAAATTTTATTGCTCCACCTAAGCCAGTGCAAGCTGAAATAATCAAACCTATAATCCAAGTACTTAACACATTTAGCTTTATTGGATAAGGTGTGCTGAAAATTATATCGTCCACATTTTCTTTTCTTTCATATGTTCCTAATTTTGACCAGAGAAAAATAGGTAAAATCCAAGCTGCTGGAAGTAGATATTGTCTTGTAACCCATAATGGGGATAAAATACATCCTACAATTACTCCTAACATTAATATTTTCAACCAAAAGGGAATTTGCTTAAAATATAACTTGCATCCCATCCAGACTGAAAAGAAAAATCGAAAATGATATTTTTGCGATTTAAAAGATTTCAGTAGGTTCTCTGAAGAATAAAATTCTTCTTCTATTACCTTGGTTTGGAACTCAATCAATTCCTTAGGTTTTCTTCTTCTTATTTTTTCTTTTTGTTCCTTTCGTTTTCTTGCTCTCATTTGTTTAATTTTTCGTTCTGGGTTGAACCTGTTGAAAAAAACAGATGATACTATAGCAATTTGCAGACCTACGATTATCCAAATTGTACGATTCAAAATAATAGAGAAGGTCCACTTAATTCCAGTATAGAGAAAAGAAGGGAGAGGTTCAGAGAGTATTTCTCCTACTGATATTGCATGTGTACCATCCTGTGGTGTTATTGGAGATTGTGAAAAAAACGAGTTAATTATTAGTTTAACTCCATAAGGATCTATGAAGTTTGTTATAAAAGCACTCATTAGAAATACTCCAATACAAAGAAGAATGTAAACGATGTTTCCAACTCCTTTGTCTAAACCTGGAATGGTTTCAAATAGCATAGCTAAAGCAGCAGTAATTAACATCACAGGAACACCAATAAACAAGATTGGTGCAAATATGTCCCAAACCTGAATGTGCATTTCCTCTCCTCGAACAAATTGCATCATAATTAATCCCAAAAAAATGACAACTAGCATACTCAGTAGGACGCAGAAATTTGAAAAAACTTTTCCTAATGTATATTGCCATTTCTTCATTTGTGTTGAAGCGATGATTTCTGCAACTCCTGTTTCTTTATCATGATTAATTGAATTCTTCGAAATATAAAATCCAAATAGTGAAAGAACCATTGAAGCGTATAAAACACCTACACTTCCAATCCAAGCACTATTATATAATCCACGATATCCATCTATCA
>JAGLTP010000078.1 GCA_023135215.1 Candidatus Heimdallarchaeota archaeon | reverse complement strand
ACTTTGCACCCAAATTTGTTCATCCATATCTGCTTCAATCAACACATCTAGAACTATATCAGTAAATTGGTCATAGTGGGGATGATTTTTTGATATATATTTGAATTCTACATTCAAAATGAGATTAGTATCATTCGTATAATCTAATAGTTCTTCCAATGTTGGTATCATTGCTATCTCGTAATCATCAAGTAAATCAGTTGGAACCTTTCCTTCCCCTATAGTGCCATAAGGATCTGTATTAACGAACCATTCTCCTGCGTTTAGTGAGGTCAGCTCTGCGATAGTGAAATAATCTGCAGTGTAATTATCTCTATTTGGGAAGACTTCTTCTGCATCTGTTGTCCTTTCCAATGTGCTATCATGCATAAGGAAGGGAATTCCATCCAAGCTCAATTGAACATCTATTTCCATTCCATAAGCTCCGATTTGATTGGTATAAACTGCAGCTATGATTGTATTTTCTGGTGTATAATGTTGTCCTCCTCTATGAGCAATGATTCCTGGTTTAGCAGGAAGATTTCCACTTAAAGCATACACTGGTTGGAATATCATTGGTATAGCAAACAAGAACAGATAGATAATCATTATTCCTCCTAAAATAAGCGATCTTTCAATTTTAGGACTAAAGATTTTGCTAGTAGTTTTCTTCATTAATTTGGTAACCTGAGTAGATAATGGATAGATGAAGATAATTATGCAGATTACTAGGAATAGGTAGAGGTACACACTATAATGAGCAAGCATATTCTTAATTAGAAAAGCTTCCTCACCGAATGTTGAGATTAGATAATAGAACAGAAATATGAAAATTGCAAATACGATAGGTGCTATAATTTTGTTAGCTAGATGGGGTTTTGCTTCTTGTGTTTTAGCAATTTTTATACTATTTTTGATAACCAGATAAGCACCATATAAGAGGGGTAACGCTAATATTCCCATCAGTATTGCGACGTAATTTATTGATGCACCAATAATGTCACCTAGAAAATCATTGAACTCTTCGTGTAAAGGTCTCATCATGAGAAAGAGTAATTCGAAGAAGAGAATGAATATAAAAAATAGACCGAATAGAATTAACCATTTTTTGCCTTTATGTTCTTCAAACATCTTTGAATCTATTAAATAAAAAAGAGGATATTTATAAAGTTAATTTCAATGAAAAAAGAAAAAGATTAGGTAAGATAGAAGAGACTACTTCCGTCTTCATCCCATTCTTGAGGTCTGTCATTTCTTCCCCTGTGAGTATAGTAAGAGTAAGCCCAATCAAAGTTTCCTTCCATGTCTAAATGACCGCTTCCACCTTGAATTAAACCTGCATCTAGGAACCAGTAAGTCCATGCACCGTTCTCATATGATGGTTCGTCATAACCGTAACCTTTCGCAGTACAGGTTGTAGTAACATACATTATTCCTACTGGATTATCTGCTTGCAATTCTGGAATGAATCCTCCTGAATTACAGCTGTCAAAGAACATGAAAATCTTACCCGCATTAGTATTACCTATAATGCTAGCAACTTCGTAATCAAAGATATCATAATCCCAGACGGTAGCACTAGTATCCCATGGGCAAATTACGTGTTGTACGCTATCAAATGCAGCTCCATGACCTGAGAATATGAAAGTTATTGTATCCTCTGCTCCTTTGTTAGCAACGAGGTTTTGAAGTTCAGTGAGTACATTTGCTTTTGTAGCTAACCCATCGTATTTAGGATAATCAGAGGTGTGACCGTCTCCTAGAACAACGATGTTGTCATATCCAATTCCATTCAAATAATTATACCAATCAGTCGCATCGTCATCGCAATAATCTAAATCGTTTATATAACCATAATCACTTATTCCAACAATAAGGGCAAAGTAGTTCCCAGGAGGAGGAGGGGAAGGACTACCATTATCTACTGAAACAGTTATACTATCTGATCCTTTCTTATTTGCACTGTCATAAGCTTTAGCTGATATTATGTGAGTTCTATCAGTGTATGTTGTTGTATCCCAGATATAGCTATTAGCATGAATTATGAAAATGCCATCAATAAAAATATCTGCTATTAAGGGATTGTCTTCTTTGTCACTCGCTTCAACAGTAATTAAAACTGAACCGGTAACAGTTGCACCTTTAGAAGGATTAGTTATAGTAACAGTTGGTACCTGTTTATTTCCTGGATGTGCAGGTGGCTTTGCTCGAGTATTTGGTGTAGCAGTAGCTTCAACAAAAATCAAGAATGATGAGAGTAAAATGAGAATCATAACAGATGTTTTTACTTTCTTCATTTTTATCACTTAGTAGAAGAATGCTTCTACAAATAAGAAAGAAAGTTGTTTATTCTAATAAAGTTTACTGGATGCATATTCAGTTTTGTTGATTTTCTAAATTATTCCTTTGATTTTAGATATTGATTCAATTTTTCCAAAGTTATATGAGCTTCTATGCTTTCTCTAAAAAACTTGAAGCCTAATCTTTCGTTAATATATAGCATTGGTGCATTAGTGGTTGCATTCTCTGTACGAATTGTAGTTACTTCAGGAAAATCCTCTTTTATTTTGAGTAACATTGCTGCTTTCAACCATTTTCCCAATCCTCTTCCTCTATATTCTTGTTTCACTCCAGTTAGTTCTTGTGTTATTAGTTTTCTGAAACTTGGACCATAAATCATTTCTGTTAAACCAGAAATCTTTCCATCCTCCTCCATTGTTAGAAAAACTACCCACAGAGCCCCAGTTTCCTTAAAAACTCTTACTCGATGCCTAAAAAATTCTGGAGAAAATTTAATCGCTACTTCTTCCAAATCTTCCCAAGGTTGCTGATTATGAATCTCAGTATATACTTTATTAAACTGTTCAATAATATCTTCAGGAATGGAATCAAGTTGAACTAGCGACGTTTGAGGAGAATGTTCTTGTCCTTCATTCTCCCATTGTTCAACCATTGACCAATCTACATCTTCTAGTTGTAATCTATTTTCAATGCCAATTTCTAATTCAGCACCTAAAGCTTGTAAGAAAGCTTTACCAGTTTGATAATGTGTATCAGTAGCTAAGAGTGTTTTCTCATGCTCCAATGCTACATCACGAACTTTAGCTAAGGCTGATGTACCTATACCTTTACGATAATATCCTTCCAAAATATTGATATAAAACTCCATGTAGTTTGGATTTTCTTCGTAAGTTTCCGAGCCTTTACTTGGAATTGAACACAGAATATCTCCGATTTGTTTTTGAGCAATAGTATCCATAATAGAGAAATAAACTGGATCTATTTGCGGATGCTCCATGAATAACTTTAGACTTTTTTCTACATTTTTATCAGATGTAGTTAAAGGGATATCTGGAAAACGTTGATTATGCAAAGTAGTATGATATTCATGGTATAAATTCCAGGTTTCTCTAGAATTGTTTAGAGGATCGAATGGATTTATTTTTATCTGTTCTTTACTGAATTCTTTGCTCATCTTATCCACTTCTTTCATGATAAGGACTTGAAACTTTAATATACTTCTTGTTTCATTAAACAATATCTTGGAACTAAATTATCGTTCTCATTCGATTTTATTCCCACAATTCATGCAAAAAATCAAGTCTTCTTCGAGTATAATCCCACAATAATCACAAAATTCTGCTTTACCAGTACTAGAACTGATCATTTTTTTGGAAGGTTGAAAATCACTCCCTACTTGCCTTATAACTGGTTTTTCAAATGCTTTGTAATTTTCACTCTCTCTAATTCCATAAGTACTTGAAGGTCTTCGATTTATTCTTGTTCTTGGTATCAAAAATATCCCTGATAAAGCCAAAACTACTAAACCACCAGCTACAGCGATGAATATCCTAAGAAACGATCCAGTCAAATCAATAGCACCTCTAAAATAGAACA
>JAGLTP010000077.1 GCA_023135215.1 Candidatus Heimdallarchaeota archaeon | reverse complement strand
ATGAAGAGATTATCTGTAATCATATGAATTAAGACAGAAATTAATTTAAAAAGAGTGAAAATACCTGGTGTCTTAGAATCTTAAAATTTCAAGAAAAAACTGAGTTGCACTTACTGAAATTCTTTTTAACTGAAAACATCCTATTCATATGATAATATAGTTAATTCAACTAGGTTTATCTAATTCAATTTCGATTAATTGACAAAGGTGACTACAATTAGAAAACAAAGAATAATCAAGGACTATGAATCTCTTAGGAAAATGCATAAGGATGGGATTATTGGTCAAGTTAAAGCTTACCCAAGTAAGAAAAAATCAATGGATCACTTAGCAGTTGGTTTTAAGGGGCCAAAGGGGACTCCTTACGCAGGAGGTAAGTACAAACTAGAAATATTATTTGGTCCAAATTATCCTTATAAACCTCCATTTGTAAGGTTACACACACCAATTTGGCATCCAAATTTCTGGCCCAATCCAAAAGAATATCCAAAAAAACGTAATATCTGTTTAGCACTAGTAGATAATGATCTAATTGGAAAACATGATGGATGGTCTCCCAGTAAAAATATAACAACTGTTATTCATTCAATTTTAGCTATGTTTAATGTTGATGGTGCATACGTGAACCCAAAAGATGTCTTCAACAAAGATGCTGCATTAGAATTTCTAAAAGATAAGAAGAAGTTTGTGAAAAAAGCTCAAGGAATCAGTAAGAAGTACGCAAAGTCTTACTGGAAATGAAACCTATAAAAGAAGCTTTTACCAAAGGAGTAATGAAAATGCATAACGATGAAGATAACATTCCTGAGCAATACAAGGAATTACTAAAGAAAATAGAAGTTATTGAGAAGGTTTTAGGTCTTTCAGCAATAGATAAAATTGTTGAAGATATGGAAATTGAGAGCGAAATAGTGGTATCTGATGAGGATTTATTAATTTCTCCTAGACCAGAAATAGCAATAAAACCTAAAGCTTATTTCAAATTAGCTAAACATGCATTAACATATGCAAATTCGAATATGCCTAAGAGAGAGTGGGTTGAAATTATAGGTCTATTAACAGGGCAAATGACAAAAGAAGGAACACCTTTAGAGCAAGTTATTGTTGACGACTATTGGCCTGTTGATCAAGGTGATGCAGTAAGTGTTGAAATTGTGGATCAGAAAATATTCACAGAAATCTTTCATAAGAAAGAATCCAACCAGTTTATTATCGGATGGGCTCATTCACACCCTAGTTATACACCTTTCTTGAGTGATGATGATTTTAAAACACATCTTAGGTATCAAACATTCTGGAACAAATCAGTAGCACTAGTGATTGATCCTCTAATGATTTCTAGAGATGATTATGGTTTAGGTGTTTTTAGAATAGACGATGATAAACAATCTTACTATAAATTGTCCATTGAAGTAGAAGGATTGAGTACTCAAGCTAGCTTTGAATCTATTGATTTATTCATGAAGAATGAAAAAGAGAATGATTAATCTATTGAGCATACAAGGTTGGTTGAAAATTGGAATTGAACAATACTAAAACCTACATAGCTATAACAATTATTGGTAGTGTAGTCGGTTTTCTTTATCTGATAATTCAGAGAGATCTTCCAAGAACACTAATATTCTTTTACATAACCTTGTATATCATCGCTTTTCTAAGATATGTTCTGGAAAGAAGACATTATAGAAAACATAAGGCAGTAACAGCAAGTACCCAATTCCTACTCCTACCTTTCAGCGTCTTGTTAATGGGCAACTATATCTCACCAGTTTCCAATTTTGTTGAGATTTTCATAATCAATATTAATCTAGCGAGTGGGGGCTCTATACGTATGTACTTCAACCTTGTCTCCCTCACCATGATTCTACCTTTGATAGTTTTGTCTGTTCTTTTTAACAACTATTTCTCAGGAAAATGGCCTGCAATGGCAGTTAACAGGAAAATAAGAAGAGGTCGTGCAATACCTTTTCTGCTCTTTACTCTGTTTATCTTACTTCAGTTACTTGGTTTCTTTATCAATCTTAGAATGGATTTTCTTAGTCTTATCTTTGCGATAATCTACATCGTGATGGTATTAAGATACTTTATTTTCTCAGCATTTGATAAATCAAAACAACAAACAGTTAGAAGAACAACTACTACTACAACTAGAAGAACACCAGCAAGAGC
>JAGLTP010000076.1 GCA_023135215.1 Candidatus Heimdallarchaeota archaeon | reverse complement strand
CTATTTTGGCAACTATGAAATGGAAGTCTTACATTCAAGTTGAAGGTGATAATATTATTGGTGGTTCTCTGATTTTCGATCCTAATGAGTTTAATGCTAATATATCACTAACAATTAGCATTTCTTACATTATTCATTACAGATTTGGTTCGGATGTACCTCAAGTATTTGAGGATACTTTTGACCCCCCTTATTTACAAATTTAATAAAAAGAAAACTCCCTCTATATTACTCTAACATCATATATTTTCTTTTATCCTAAGAGGAATCTCATTAGGAGTTCTTACAGTAGTTATTCCTGCTTCACTAAGTATTCTCATCTTTTCTTTTGCTGTCCCAGATTTGCCATGAACAATAGCTCCTGCATGCCCCATCTGTTTTCCTGGAGGTGCAGTCTGTCCCGCAATAAATCCATAAACAGGTTTAGAAATTTCTGCTTTAACTAAATCTGCTGCTTCTTGTTCTCCTGTTCCACCAATCTCTCCTACTAGAACGATGTGTTTTGTCTGTTGATCTTCTTCAAACCATTTCAAACATTCATTAAATCCAATCCCCTTTATTGGGTCACCACCCAATCCTACACAGGTTGATTGACCAAAATCATTGATTGTTAAATTCTGAATTATTTCATAAGTTAATGTTCCACTTCTACTTACTATACCAACATTACCTTGTTTACATATCTCCCCTGGAATTATACCTATCTTACTTTCTCCTGGAGTGATTATACCCGGGCAATTAGGACCTATCATTATCATATTATTTTCCAGTACTCTTTGTTTGATTTTTGAGGTATCTTTGACTGGTACTCCTTCAGTAATTACAGTAAGTAATTCAATTCCTGAATCAATTGCTTCTAAAGCTGCAGAATAAGTGAATCTTGCTGGGATGAAAATGACAGAAGCAGTTGCTTGTGTCTCTCTAACAGCTTCTTTCATGCTATCATACACAGGAACTCCCAAATGCTCTTGCCCCCCCTTTCCTGGAGTAACTCCTGCCACAACCTTTGTTCCATACTCTATCATAGATCGTGCATGAAAAGTTCCTTGCTTACCTGTGATACCTTGAACAATAACCTTTGTGTTTTTATCTAATATAATTGCCATTTTAATTACCTCCTTTTACAAGTTCAACAATTCTCTTTGCTGCAGGTTCCATTTTTCCATAAGCGTTTATTCCATTATCTTCTAGTATCTGAATGCCCTGATCATCATTAGTACCAACAAGTCGTATTACCATTGGAACCTTAATTTCATATCTTTTAGATGCATTAATTATACCGTTTGCAACATCATCGCATCGGGTTATTCCTGCAAAGAAGTTTACAAAGATTCCTTTGATATCCTGTCTTGAAAGAATTTCCAGAGATTTCTCTATTTTAGTTTCATCAGCCCCACCACCAACATCTAGAAAATTAGCAGGTGAGCTTCCATAAAATTCTAGCAAATCACAGGTTGCCATTGCAAGTCCAGCTCCACCAGATATTATTCCAATCTCTCCATCAAGTTGTACGTAACTTATACCTGCTTGATCAGCTTCAAATTCTAAATCGGTATGTCTATCTCTTTGAGATTTAAGATTAGCAATATCGGGTTGTCTATAATCTGCATTTCCATCGATAACAACTTTGGAATCAGCTGCAATTATCTGTTTATCAGGAGTTAAAATCAAAGGGTTAATTTCTATAAGTGTAAGATCTCTTTTTTGTGCCATTTTAAACATGTTAGTCATAATATTAGCGAAAGAAGTTAGAGTTCGTGCTTCAAATCCAAGTTTCTTTCCTAAGTCCATGAACATGTAAGGAAGAGGTTCAGTAAAAACAG
>JAGLTP010000075.1 GCA_023135215.1 Candidatus Heimdallarchaeota archaeon | reverse complement strand
TTTGTTTTAATGTCAAAGAAATATGCAAATTATCAAATGTTCAAAGATGCTGGAGTAACTGTAGCCTTATCCTCAGATTTCAATCCTAATTGTTACATCCTCAATATGCAAAATGTTGTTGGATTAGCTTGTTTTATGATGAAGATGTTACCAGAAGAAGCTCTGGAAGCTTCAACTTATGGTGGGGCTAAATCATTGAATAGAGAAGCAGATTTAGGTTCATTAGATATCGAGAAAAACGCCGACGTTTTAATTCTTGATCTTCCAAATATCGATTCTATCCCTTACAGATATGGTGTAAACTACACAGACACTGTAATTAAAAATGGACAAATCATTGTAAAAAAAGGAAGAAGAATGGATATAACTTAGAAATATTTTCCCTATTAGAATAAATACGAAATAAACAATGAAATAGCTAGTAGTAGTGAAAAAGTCAAACACGTAAGAATAGTCATTGCTTGTGCTGGGATCATTGCTAAGTAGTTATCATAATGTTTCTTCGTAGTAATCATTGCTTTTATTGCAAAGAACAATGAAATTAGAGCAACAAGACTAAGTAGAGGAAGAATACGTAGTGCTACAAATAAGATTAGTAAGATATAAACAAGAGACATAAAGGAGATATAAATGTAAGTGGATTTTTCTCTACCAAATCTTACAACCCAGTGTTTCTTATCAGATGCTTTATCTGCTTCGTAATCAGGAAATTGATTTATGAAAAGTATCAGAGAAATTAATAATCCTATTAACACAGAAGTTGCAATTGGCATCCAAGAAAATTGCTCTGCTTGAACATAATAGGAACCAAATACAATTGCTGGTCCAAAACTTAAGAAAATAGCAATTTCTCCTAAACCGTAGTGAACAATTTTAAAAGGTACTCCTACATAGAAAATACCTAAGAAAGCTCCAGCTAATCCAATGTAAACAATAACATTTCCTTGAATACTGAAGTTTAAGTAAAATCCAATTGCTGCACAAGCTAATAAGCTGATTATTGCTCCCGATAGAACTCTCGTGGGTGTGAATATCCGATTTTGGATGAATCTAGATCCTCCTGAAAAAGGTGTTAATTTTACGTTAATTTCGTCACTCCCTAGAACGTGATCAAAAAAATCATTGAATAAATCTGCACTAATATGAAAAATCGCAATACCAAAGAAGGATAAGAAGAAGTTTAACCAATTGAAGATGCCAAGTTCAAAAAAAGCTACTGCTGCCCCTACTAGCACAGCCCCTACGCTAACAGAGACAAATGGTAATCGAACTGCTTTTGTCCAGATTTTTAAAGTTCCTAAGAATGAATGGATTACTTCTTTTACAACAGATGGTTTATTTTCTGGAAATCTTTCCTTGATTTTCAGTTGAGGGACAACAATCTCATGAGGTTTGATTCTTACTAAAACTATCCCAAAAATTCCTTCAGTTTTTAGCTTATCAGACTTTGACAGCTTCTTTAGAAGTTTCTCCTTTTCAGGATGTTCCTTAATAATTTCAGCATATCCATAATAAGTAAGTTCCTCAGCATCAGATGAAATTGAAACTACTACTTTAGGATTAAAAGAAATCTGTTGAATAACAGATGTATTTTCGACATTCGCAAAGTAAAGGTCTAATCCATCTGATACATAGGAACAATTAGTAAGATCTGAAGAACTATAGCTACATGAAGAAATAAGAAATCTGTTATTTTCTTTGAGCAAATTCTCAACTTGTTCCAGCATTACGAAAATACGCTAATATGATGTATTTAAAACTTTACCATATATAAAAAAAAGGAAGAAAAAGGGTTTTTTACATCATGCCTGGAGGCATTCCACCTGGCATTCCACCTGGCATCCCACCACCTGGAGGCATTGCTGGACCACCAGATTTTGCAACAATGACATCATCAATACGCATTATTAATACTGCAGACTCACTTGCTGATTTAATAGCTTGAGAAACAACTCTGTGAGGTTCTAGAATACCTGCTTCAAACATGTCAGTAATTATACCATTTTGTAGTATATCAATACCAATGGAAACGTTTCCTTCAGCATGAGCAGCACGAAGCTCATTCATTATATCCAAGGGATCAATCCCTGCATTCTCAGCTAAGGTTGATGGAATAGACAATAATGATTCTGCAAATGCCTTTACTGCTAATTGTCGTTTATCTTTAAATTCATCTGCGAATTCATCAATACGTAGAGATAGTTCAGTATAGACTGCTCCTCCACCAGGTAAGTATGTTTTATCTTCTACTACGTTACGAACAACACAAAGGGCATCATGAATCGCTCTTTCAGCTTCATCTGTAACATATTTTGTAGCTCCATAAAGGATAATTGAAACAGCTTTGGGGTTCTTACATTCACGAACAATAACGTGATCATCACCAGCAAGTTTTACTTCTTCAACTAAGCCTGCATAACCAAGATCTTCACTTTTAGCATCTTTAAGGTTTGTAACAATTCTAGCGCCAGTAGCTCGAGCAAGTTTCTCCATATCACTTTTCTTTACTCTTCGAATAGCTAGGATGTCTTCTTTTGACATAAAGTATTGTGCCAAGTCATCAATTCCCTTTTGAGCTACAACAACAGTAGCACCAAGAGCAATGATTTGATCCACCATATCTCTTAAGATTTGTTCCTCATTATCTAAGAAAGATTTCATTTCAAGAGGGTCACTAATACGAATTTCGCGATCCCATTCACCTTTCTGAACCTCAACATTCTGGTTTAGAAGCAGTATTTTACCATTCTTAACGGATTTGGGCATTGCAGGGTGTACGACTTCCTTGTCGACTATAACTCCCTCAATAAATTCTGATTGTGCAAGATTCTTTCCAGATTTTTGAAGAATTTTAATGTTATCAAGATCTACAGTATATTCATCATTTTCTTTGTCTGCTACTTTCTCAACACTCTTTACTGCAATACCTGCCATTTTCTCTTTAGCTCCATGAACAGCTTTACTGTGCAAGGAAGTAGTTGCAATTTGAAGTAGAAGTGTATTTTCTTCTGCGAAAGGTTCTAAAGTTCTAGAAAATTCCTCAAGATATTTTTGAGCTTTGGAAGCTGCTGTTTTATATCCTTCTACGATGAGAGATGCATGAATTTTTTTATCAAGAAGCTCTAAACCGTGTTTCAAAAGCTCTCCAGCTAGTACAACAGAACTTGTTGTGCCATCACCAGTTTCATCATCTTGTGCTTTGGCTACTTGAACAATCATCTTTGCTGCGGGATGTTGAA
>JAGLTP010000745.1 GCA_023135215.1 Candidatus Heimdallarchaeota archaeon | reverse complement strand
TAATCACTGGTTATGCTTCAATATCTGGCAGAACTACTTTTCTCTATAGTCAAGATTTTACTATTTTTGGTGGAAGCTTAGGGAAAGCTCAAGCTGATAAGATTTGCAAGGTTTTAGATTTAGCAGTTAAAACAGGGAGTCCTGTGATAGGATTACTTGATTCAGGTGGAGCAAGAATCCAAGAAGGTGTAGATTCTCTTGCTGGTTATGGAAATATATTTTACAGAAATACTCTGTCTTCAGGAGTTATTCCCCAAATATCAATAGTTTTAGGACCTTGTGCAGGGGGTGCAGTTTACTCACCTGCTTTAACTGATTTTATACTTATGAGTAGATCTAATGCTTTCATGTTTGTTACTGGTCCTGAAGTAGTTAAAGCAGTAACTGGTGAAGAAGTTTCTTTTTATGATTTAGGAGGTAGTGAAGTACATGGTTCATTAACAGGCATTTCCCATTTAGTTGGTGATACCGAGGAAGAGACTATTGATTTGGCTAAGAAGCTGTTATCTTATCTACCTCAAAACAATCTTGATGATCCTCCAATTAGGTTTGACGATATTATTGAAAATGATCAATCCGATTTAGCTGAAATTATTCCATCAGCAGAAAATGAACCATATGATATGAAAAGAATAGTCGAGATCTTAACAGATGCTGATAGCTTTTTCGAACTGCAGGGAGAATGGGCAAAGAATATTATTATTGGATTTGCTAGAGTGGGTGGAAGCACAGTTGGTATTATAGCAAATCAACCCTTATATCTAGGTGGAGCTATTGATTACCACGCATCAGATAAAGCATCAAGATTAATCCGATTTTGTGATTCATTCAATATACCTATCTTAACATTTGTAGATGTTCCAGGATTTATGCCTGGGATTAAGCAAGAACATGAAGGTATAATTAGACATGGAGCTAAATTGCTGTTTGCATATTCTGAAGCTTCTGTTCCTAAGATATCGCTCATTGTAAGAAAAGCATATGGTGGAGCTTATATTGTTATGAGTTCCAAGCATTTGGGAACAGATATTAACTTAGCTTGGCCATCTGCTGAAATAGCAGTTATGGGATCAGAAGGTGCTGTGAAAATCCTTTATAGGAAAAAATTGAAGGAAGAAAAAGAACCTGAAAAAGTGTTAGCTGATTTTGCAGAGAAATTCAAGGAGGAATTTGCTACTCCTTACCAAGCTGCAGAGAAAGGTTATATTGACAAAGTAATTCATCCAGAAGAAACAAGAAGGGAGATTGTTTTTGCTCTTCACCTTCTCCAGAATAAGAGGGAGCAAACCCCCAGAAGAAAACATGGGATCTCACCTGTTTGAGGTAAGTAAAATGAAGAACAAAGAAAAATTGAAAGAA
>JAGLTP010000744.1 GCA_023135215.1 Candidatus Heimdallarchaeota archaeon | reverse complement strand
TTTATATTTATTGAATAAATCTTAAAATAGTTGTTCTATAATAATTCTATAGTGTGTATAGTCAATGATTACATTAGCAATATTTTCTGATGTGCATGCCAATTTAGAAGCTTTATCTATTGTAGTTGACTATATCAATGATTTATCACCAGATATTATCATCTATTTGGGTGATACAATAGGGTATGGACCAAATCCAAAAGAATGTATAGAAATCGTAGAAAAAATTGCTCAAATTCATGTAGTAGGAAATCACGATTATGCTATATTCACAAATAATTTTACATACTTCAATCCCTTACCAAAGATTTCACTTTCATGGACTAAAAGTCAAATTTCGGAGTATGAAATACAACTGTTAGGTTCGCATCCTTTCTTCTCAATATTCCCTCTTTTTGTGACAGAGGGAAATGCTATGTTCGTTCATGGTTCCCCAAGAAAACCTTTACGAGATTATGTCTCTCCTAATTTACCATCTTGGTCATATAACATGTTTTTCGAAATAACTAGGGACTATACGGAAATTGATTTTCTTTTCTTAGGACATACACATAAGCCCTTACACATTGTTAATGAACAAAAGCATCTTCTCAATCCAGGTTCTGTCGGACAACCACGAGATAAAGATCCTAGATCTTCTTTCTTGATTTTCAAAATCAAAGAAAAAACCAAAGCATTCGAATATGAGCATATTAGACTTGAATATGATGTTGATACCACTTGTAAAAAAATGGAAGAATATAATTTTCATCCATTTCTCATCAACAGACTCAAACGTGGAATCTGACGAAGAGAAATGATTACTCGTTCTCAGTTTTACTTTCTTCTTGCTCTTCATCTTTTTCTGTCTTTTCAAATTCCTTTTCTTTAATAAAAATAGATGAGAGGGCTGCTGTTGAGAGAGTTAATCCTGTCCCTACTAAAGTTTGATATATCACGACAGCTGCAGCTATTGCTGATGTAATTGTTGCAGATAGGCCTTCAAGGAGAACCTGTGCAGTTATAGTTCCTGTTCCTAAGCCAGCTGGTGTGATTATGCCAGCTAACAAAGTAATTGATGATATGCTTGCAGCATCAATAAATGAAATAGATTCACTAAACGCGAGTAAGGTTAATTTTAGTGAATAAAATTCTAGTACCCATCTGATGACTGTAGTGATAACTACTCCTGTCGCCATGAGTTTTTGCTTATAAAGATGTTTCAGTGATTTATAATAATTTTCTAATGCAGGACTAATTACTCTTTCAAGCCATTTTTCTCCTTTTGCTGAAAATTTACCCGTTATCACCTTAAGGATTTTTAATGCAAAATGACCTATTGGAGGGAAAAATAAGATAAAAGATAATATAATTGTTACTCCTAAAGATGCATAAAATATTATTCTATATATTACAATATTTGCTGGATTAATTTTGGGAATTGTAACTGCTAGAGCAACAATAAAGAAAATTAAAACAAATAACATGTCAAGAATTCTGAAGAACACTATAGCGGCTATAGAAGAAGAACGGGGAACGGATACTGATCTCTTATTTATCTCAACACTTACAATTTCCCCTGATTTAAGCGGACCAATGGTGCTAAATCCATAACCAACAAAAAAAGGAATAAGGAATCCTTTGAATGTTAAATGATCTGACGATGCTCTAAGTAGTATATAAAAACGAAATGCTTTGACAAAGAGACTAACTCCCATTAAGAGAAACGCTAATATCAACAAGTAAACTATAGTGTCTCTATATGCTAGAAAAGTATCCGCCAATTCACCCTTTAACCATAAACGAAGAAAAAAATATGTGAGTGTGCCAATCATGATAAGAATGACAATAATCCGAAAGAGATATTTTTTAAAAAAACTTGCTATGCTCATCGGAATAAACCTTCAAGAATATGAAATTGAATCTATGAAACAGAATCGACAAATGGGAGGAGAAAGGAAGAAAAATAATTTTATACATATTCTTCTATTAACCAGCTGAAGGTTCTTCTGGAAAATATTCATAAGTACAGTCTTTACAAACGAGTTTTTTCTTGTATATGGGTTGATGACCGAAGTAAGCAATTGGTTTCGATTTATCCTCCACTTCTTTGAGATTTTTACTGTGACATTTAGGGCATTCTTTCGCCATTTCTAATTTTCACCTTTAGAATTGTTTCTT
>JAGLTP010000743.1 GCA_023135215.1 Candidatus Heimdallarchaeota archaeon | reverse complement strand
CCTTTTCAACCAAAAGATCTTTTTTATTAGATGGGTAAAGCCAATCAACATCAGGGGGTAGCATTTCATTCATGGGTGGTGCATCGACTGCTATTACTGGTAATCCTGATGCCATAGCTTCTATCAATGGTGTACTAAAACTAACTTCTGTTGCAGGATAGAGTAATATATCACTTGTATGATAGGCTAGATGCAATTCTTCTTCATTTATGTATCCTGTAATTCTTACAGATTCTTCAATACCCAAATCAACAATTTCCTCTTTTATTCTTGATAATAAAGGTCCTTCACCAATAATGAGAAAAATGGAGTCAGGATGATATTCAATAATCTCCGGGAAGCATTCAATAATCTCATGTTGTGATTTTCGAGTGATATAGGGTCCTTGAAGAAGAAAAGTGACTTTTCCCAAATTGAGATCATATTTATCTCTGAAATCCTCTATATCTTCAAGTTTAGGGATTTGAGAAAATTTCTTACAATTCAAGGAATGAGGTACGATTTCTGTTTTTTCCCTAGTTCCTTTAGGAAGTCTTTTAATTTTCTCTAATAAAGAAAAGGAATTTGTTACTATGAGATTGCAGCTACCAACTATTTTTCTTAATAATCGTGAATATGGTCTTTTAACAAAAAGTCTTGATTTGAAATTGCCTGTTGTTACAGCTCCATGAATAGAAACAATTAATGGAACATTTAATTTATTCTTTTTCTTTGCTTTTGTAAAAGCATATGCAGCTCCTTCTGTGGCATGGATTAATGAGAAACTAATCTCATTATGTAGAGATTGAAAAATCTCAAATGCTTGTTTAGAAAACCTACGATGGTTTTTCGCATAAAAATGAGTTTGAGTACTATATGCACCTCTCGCTGAAATCTGAGGTGGTAAATTGTAAATATGAACATTTTCTCTAGCCAATATTTCATCGTTCTCAGGAAGATCTGAGGTTGTCACGATATGAATATCAATATTCTGATTAACTAGAGATTGGACTAAAGAATATGCGTAACGACGCAAACCTGCCATAGGTCCAATGTAAGGAGGACCAATCTCTATCGTTGGTAGAAAGATAGAGAAATCCATATGTAAAAATCTTCAACTTATAAAAAAGCATTGTGGTGATTTGATACTAACAGGATAGATTTTGTTATACCATAATAGAAATAAGATACATTGTCGAAAATGATACTAATATGACTAATTTAGAGAATCAGATTAATGACTGTATTCTAGAAGAAGGACTTTCTTCAAAAGCTCGAAACTTAATTATGGAGAATATCCACCACCTCTCAAGTGAATTTCTAACAGATATTCTCGTAGAGAATGTAAACTTGTATATCAGTTATTTACTTCTTATCGACTATCTTCCTTATGTCTGGAAAGAAGATAACTCAAGTAAGAACTTATTAAATTACTTAAGTGGGCTAGCTCATAGATTGTTTTATCTGGCAAGAGAATATCCTTTAGGAAAAGATATTCCAAAGAACCAAAAAGAGGAGTTGGAGAAAATTCATAGTCAGTTATGCGATTTTATGGAAAGTTGTCTAAATGAAGACTTAACTCCACCTCAAGCTACAGTTACTGATACAAAATCTTTTACAGAATTACTGGACAACCTAACTAAGTATCCAAAGTATCCTCATAAAATACATGAAATCTTTCAAATATTAGCAAGCTTGTTCTATCACTTTGCATTAAATGAAACACAGATCCTAAGAGATCAAGATGAGTTAGGGATTTTTATTTCTCGATGTTTGGTTTTCTGGAAATTAGGTGTTATGGATAATGAAAAGATGATAACATGCTTCGAAAAAGCAGCTGAGAAATATAAAAATCCCCTTCAACCAGATAAATTTGAAAATATCTTAGCATTAGAGATACAAAATTACCAATTCTTACAATTAGGTATTAATAAAAAACAAGTAGAACTAATAACAAATGTTTTTTGTAAATTGAGATGTTAAACTATTCTGCATCCTTTTTATCCAAAACATATGATTTTAATTCATCAGATATTCTTGATGCCTTTTTAATTTCTGGAGCAATATAATTTAATAAATCTCTTGGAACATCCTTTCTAACAAATATGCTCTTTATTACTTCATCTAACACTTCTGGTTTCAAATCAGGATTCCTAAGCATCTCTTTAACTGCTATTATTTTTTGACTAGGGGGAACGTTATCCTCAAGAGTAGTAATCGAAGACCAAGCCATAAGTGCAGAATAAACACCCATGTCTGGTGTAACAACATCCAAAGCCATTCTAAAACGCCATTTCTTTACTTCCAAGGAAGCAGAACCAGTTGCAATCGCTCTACCCAAATTCATAGCATTCTTAAGATTAGGGCTATTGGTATACACTTTGAGTAGTTTACCAATCTCAGAGCTTACATAGGATTTGACCTCTGTATCCAAATTAATCCCCATTTTACGATTTTATAGGTTTCTAACCTATTTCTATCTA
>JAGLTP010000742.1 GCA_023135215.1 Candidatus Heimdallarchaeota archaeon | reverse complement strand
GATAGGAAGAAGAAAGAAATTAGGAGTTAATTAATTGATGTTATTGATTAAAAAAGAAAAAAAAACTCCCCCGATTTAATTCGAAACTAGTTTAGTAGTTTTTTGCAGATTTTTCAGGTCGAACAAAAGCTATAATTCCAAGTCCAATAACCATAATCCCTGCAACTACTGCCATCGCTACACCATAAGCTTTGAAATCTAAAGTTGGAACAAGTCCCTTAAGAACTGCACCAAAGATTAAAGGTCCTAATGCTGAAGAAACTTTACCACTTAGCTTTGAAAAACCGAAATATTCACCAAATTTCTCTTTAGGTGCTAACTCTGTTACCATGACTCTTTGAGCAGTCCATGTTCCACCTAAAGCTACTCCCGCTGAACATCCCATAATAATTATCATGATAAATGGAAAGTTAAAACCAATAGTTATAGGTGCCCAAACGAATATAGCAATAATTCCTATTGTTAATGCTAAGGCCCACAGACCACCAACTAGGAAGAAAGCATTTTTAGCTCCATATTTCTCAGCAAATAATCCTATGAAGTATGTGAATAAAACAGCTGCTACTGTTGCTATGATAATGAATATTATAGCGAATAAATCTGTAGAAATCCCTGCTCCTTCTATCTGCAAAGCGTCTGTAACTAGAGCTGTCATATATGCTACTATCACGTTAGCAACATCTACAACAAAGAAATACCCTATAACAAAAATGAACATTTGTCTGTGACTCCTGATTTCACGAAAAGTTTTTCCAAGTTGAACAAATGTATTCTTTAATAGATGTCGTTTTTTCAAACCCGTTTTCTTTTTCTGTCTTTCTCTCACAAAAAATATTGGGATACCAAAAACTAGGAAAAGACCCATTGGGATTACAAAAGTAAACCATTCTCCTGTGTATCCATAAGCTAAGTTTGCAGGATTTAGATCTTTACTAACAACATCTCCGTAGATTAAAATTAGAGGATACATAACCAGCAAGGAGATGATAGTTCCCAGATAACCAAATGCAACACCAAACCCTCCTACTTTTCCAACATCTTTTGGTGCAGCTATAAAAGGTAGCATTGCATCATAAAAAGCAAGACTCCATTGATAAGCTAAGTTTGCAATTACGAACAAAATTAGAACAACATATATGTTGTGGAAAAAACCTAAAAGACTTGCAAAGAGAAGGATAACACCTGTTAAAGAGATAACGAAAGGTTTTCTTTTTCCGATTGTGTCACTTAAAGCACCCATAATAGGCATGCCTATCGCTGCGATAATTTGCATCCCAGCGGCTACAGCTCCAAATACGAAACTTGCATCACCATATGATAATCCATATTCTTTTTGTCCAATAACCAATACATATCTATTGATAATCAGACTGACAATTATCATTGAGTAAATTGTATTAGCTAAATCATACATGGACCATTTGAGAACATTAAGTTTCGATGTTTTTGTTTCTAATTCAACTTCTTCTTCTTCTTCTACAAAGACTTCAGACATGGGGAAAGAAAATGGTTAGTTATTTAAAAACTATTCCCAATGTTGTACCAAAGAAACAAATTAGAACTCCCAGTACTCCTTTTGAGCTTTCTTTACTTGATTTAAGATACTTTTTGTGTAATCTGTTGCATCATACTCATCAAGTTTATCTATAATTGCTGGTTTGCATCCTAGTAACCCCTTAATGAATTTCTTGCTCACTTCTTTTAGTTGATCTTTTTTGTATCCACCTTCCAATGTACAGATAATTTTGCCTTCACAATGATCTTTAGCTAACTCATTAAGTAGATAACCAGCTCCAAAGAATGCATTAGAATCAAGATTAAGGATACCAACAGGATCTCCTCTCAAAGCATCAAAGCCTACAGAAACTAAAATTAGTTCTGGCTGATATTGATTGATTATTCCAGAAGCGAATTGCAAAGCATGTAACCAGTCCAGACTTTGAGTACCTGGAAGTAGTGGTATATTCACATTATACCCTAAACCATCAACTATTCCCACTTCCGTTGGATAACCTGAGCTTGGATAGGAATACATTGGATGTGCATGAATTGAAACATAAAGGACATCTTTTCTATGGTAAAAGATATGTGATGTTCCATTCCCAAAGTGGTGATCAATATCAATAATCAAGATTTTATTGTAATCCTTGTTATTGATTAACCATTCTGCAGCAATTGCAATATTATTAAAAAAGCAAAAACCTCCTGCAGAGTTTGACTCTGCGTGATGACCAGGGGGACGAACAACTGCAAAGCTCTTATTTGCCTGATTTTCAGCAACAAGTTTAGCTGCTTGCTTTGTTGCACCTGCAGCCAATTTAGCGAGATCAAATGTATGTTCATTAAGTGTGGTATCTACAGTTATCATTCCTCCTCCAGCTTCTGAAATCGCCTGCATCGTACTGAGTAAATCAGGAACATGAACTGCTAGAATATCCTCATCATCTATAGTTTCAGCTTGATGAATGATTATTTCTTCTTCTAATTCATTTTGAAGCTCTTTAATCCCCTGCATTATAAATTCAACTCTATCGGGTGATTCGGGGTGAGCTCTATCCATCTCATGTTTTCGGAATAATTCTGAAAAAATAACTGCCAGATCAACCATTCAAATGATAATTGTTATTACTTAACTTAAGTTTTCTGTGTCACCTAATGACCAAATCGTGAAATTTATAAATAATTGCATTTTAAATAGCTCCATACAAATTAAATAAGTAGTTTTCAATGACAACAAAATCAGAAGACCGTATGTGCAAACTCACTTGCCGATCTTTTTTCTGCAGTAAAAGAATGCTACAAATTGTCAATAATAATGGTAAGAAATCCTTTTTATGCAAAATGGATGATGTAGAGTGTTTAGGG
>JAGLTP010000741.1 GCA_023135215.1 Candidatus Heimdallarchaeota archaeon | reverse complement strand
TATCCGGTTTTATTTCATTTAGAAACTGCTCATAGATTCTTTCAACCCTTGGATTGCTGTACCTTCCTTCAAAATAATGAGGTAGGTACGGGATATTTAGCATATATTTAGTTAATCCTTGAAATTCAGACTTTACTAGCTCATACTCTTTTAGAAATGGGTTCTCTATTCGATGAAAGACAAAAACTTCATGTGTTTTGTTTAGTTCTAATGCTAAATGTAAAGAATAAATCTCAGAGCCAGCCATATATTCTGGTGGAAATCCATGCAGTACTATGGCAATTCGCATTTTGAATCCTCCATGAATTTTTGCACTACTTGGGATTTGTTATTTTCCATTTCTTTTTCAAAGAGATTAACTGTTTTCTTGACACCCTCTTTATATTTTATTTTGCATCTAAATCCAAGTAAATCTTTTGCTTTATCTGGGTTTCCTGTGAATTTCTCCACATCATATTCTCTCCTTTTCCCTTGTTCAACTATGATATGATTACTAAGATTTGATCTAATATGTTCAACTAGATCATGAAGAGTATTTGATTCTCCTGGAAGTACATGAAAATGATCAAAGAACTTATTTTCAGAATTGGAATTCATAAAATGAACTGCTCTTTCAATTGCATCAACAATATCGTCAACATGAGTAAAGTCCAGAATTTGATTCCCCCCATGGATATTAAGTGGTCTATTCAAAAGAGCATTAAGGATAAATTTTGGAGTTACTCTATCAAGTATATCCGAAAGGTCACCATAAACATTGGAAAACCTCAGAATCATCGTTTTTGAAGTATTCTGTAGTGCATATTGTTTTACTAAACACTCTGCTGCTAGCTTTGAAATTCCATATGTATTAATTGGATTTAATGGATAATCTTCAGTTACAGGATTTCTATCTGTTTCTCCATAAACTTCTCTGCTGCTCCCTAATATAATCCATGGTTTTCTTTTAGATTTCTTTGCAGCTTCTACGATATTTAGGGTACCTTTGATATTAACATCAATACATTCTTGTGGGAAA
>JAGLTP010000740.1 GCA_023135215.1 Candidatus Heimdallarchaeota archaeon | reverse complement strand
TTATTATTTTCATCGAAAACTTTTCCATTATTTACGGGAACTTCTTTATTCTTTACTTCGATATTTTTGTTCTCAGCTTTATTATTAGCATTAAAAAAACTGTCAAGATTTCTCTCAGCACCTGAATTTCCGTTGTTATCTATGGTTTCCTTGGTCTGTTTCAAGTCTATTATACCCTCTTCATTGATTCTATACAAATTTGAGAAGCTATTATGATTTTATTGTAGTCTTTTGTCTAATATCTAAACTCGGAATGCTATTAAAATACATCAATATATTTGTTATTGTTACAAAGCAAAAAACTTTTCAGAATCTTGTATTATATTAAAGAGACACAAATATTCAGAACTTCATTTATACCTATTAACTTATTTAGTAAATATTTGGTGTGATATGTATGAAATCATTATCTGAAAAGCTAATCAATGTACACTTCATTAAAATGGAAAAGGGAGAAGACATACTAGAAACAATAGTGAATTACTGTAAACAAGTGAATCTCAAATCAGGAGCAATTTATGGGTTAGGGGCAGTAGAAAAAGCTTCTTTAGGATTCTATGATTTGAATTCAAAGACTTACTTGACTAATGATTACGACTTCAATGCTGAAATTTTGAATTGCACAGGAAACATAGCAAAGAATAAGGAGACTGGTGAATACATCACTCACATTCATATGACAATTGGTGATGCAGAAGGTAAAACATTTGGAGGGCACCTGCTTCCTGGTAATCCTATAAGTGTAACTGGTGAATTTACTATATTCGAAATAGACACAATTTTGGAAAGAGAACTTGATGATGAATTCAAGCTTCTTCTACTAAGCTTGTAGAGCTGTTTTCTCTAAATTTCACCTTCTTCACGCTTTCATTCACCTTACTTATCAACCCGCCCCCGAACAAACTTTTAATAATGCAGAATGCTTTTATCATATTGAACAAGTTAGATTGTGGTTACAGTGTCTGAGGTAATTCAAGAAATACTAGAAAGTGGTGCAATATTAGTTGTTAATCCCACAGTTATGGAGACAAATCCTGATGATTTTTTAGATCATTATGGTCATATTTTAGATGTTATAGCTTTAGTAGCTAAAGGAAGATCAGGTTTTACTTTCTATCAAAGTAATAGTGCTCCTAAAGATAAAAATAATGGAGTGTTCTTCCACTCTTTCTGCACAATTGCTGATAATATGGGTATCAAGGTTGATGCTTTTCTTTATGTTCATGGTGATAATTTTCTTTCACAAAATACAGATTTTAGGGTAGTCAATAGTGAAGGGGCTACTATTCCTTCATATGCATGTCCAAGTCAGGAAAATCTTAGTAAGTACACAGCTGCAATAGCTATGGAAATTGCTCAATATCCAATAGAAGCATTAATTCTTGATGATTTAATGTTGCCTAATAGAAGAACTTGCTTCTGTGATAGATGCAGAAGGATTTTTGCAAGTAAGTGGAATATTGAAAGAGATTTTGGTCTCGAGTTTCTAGAATCAAGAGACCTGATAATTGATTGGCGTGAATATCGTTTTACATACCTAAATCAAACCTTAAGGGAAATAACTGATGCTATTAAAAATCAGAAAAACATTGACATCTCTACTGTAATTAAAGCCGATAGGGAGACTAATTTTATAGAAGGAGCTCAAGAACATTTCGGTCAAAATCTAGCTGAATTGGCAAGAATTACAAATGATTTAATAATTCATGTTAACCCATGGAGTGAGAGTTTTCCTGCTCCTAACAGTAATGAATACCAACAATTATTGAATTCATTATCTGTGTTAAAAGAATACTCTGGTTCCGGAATAAAGCCTTCACTGTATTTCTGGAATATCACATCTCCAGAGAAGCTTAAAATTGCATTGAAATTAAAAGAGGATTTGCGAGCTGAAAAATTGTTTATTGAACCTTCTCTTCCACATGATTTCACAAAGAGAAGAACTACCAATCTTGGGTTTTAATAATGAGTCTTGAAAAATCAATTGAAGAAATAAAAAAAATGTTTTGGGGAGTACTGAAAGGTAAGTTTAGTCCAGATGAGGAAGAAGATGTAAAAGCTCATTTAATAACAAATTTAGCAACACTTACTTCATATGCAAAATCATACTTACCCCCTGAGCAACAGGAAGAATACGAAAAACACTTCTCTAAAGCAAAGGACGTTTTGCTGAAATTTGACAGTGCAGGTCCTTGGTTTCGCGAATTGCCAGAAATGATTGATACAATTTATAACATTATAACTCATGCAAACATGCTTCAAATTGAGTATCGACGCTT
>JAGLTP010000074.1 GCA_023135215.1 Candidatus Heimdallarchaeota archaeon | reverse complement strand
AATGGACGAGGATTACTAAATCCATTTCATTTTTCTCTTTTATTTATTGAACTTCTTTTTTTTGTGTTTTCAAGGAAATAATTACTAACTAATCATTTCTCACGTTAGAAAATCTAAATTGTATGGAGATTCTAGAAAACTAAGAGATTAGAAGAACAAAAATATCCAAATAGCTTGACAACTATTTTAATGATACTTCAGCGATTTTTTCTGTCTTCTTATCTTTCCTTTTATGAATCTTAAATTCCTTTAATATTTTCTCCCACTTCTCATCCTTCATATAACTTCCAAAACCTCTAGCTGCGCTAAGATATGCTGTTCCCTCAGGTTTTAGAATTCGTTTTATCTCATTTACTGTTGCATCAACATCTTGTGGTGCTACACAGCACAATAATCCATTGGCAAAAATAAAATCTACGGACCCTTCTTCTATAAAACTCAAATTAGAAGCTGATGAAGAATAAGCTTCAATGTTTTGAAAACCTCGTTTTTCAGCTTTTCTTTTTAGTGCTTTTATTGATTTCTCATCTGAATCTACAGAGTAAACTATTCCATCAGGTCCAAGGATTTTAGCCATATGTAACGAATAATAACCTGGACCACACCCTAAATCTGCAACCACTTGACCTTCTTTGATATAAGGTTCAACGATTTTTTTTGAAGGTTCAAACATCCTTGCGATTTTATGTGAAAACAAAGAAAATTGCTTATCCTTAATTGTCTTTTTAGAATTCATAGCTAAAACAACCTAATTCTTGTTTAGAACTCAATCATAGGACTTCAATGCTTTAGTAATCTTATCTATCATATCACTAGTTACTTTATTTGATTCAAGCTCAACAATAGAAACCCATGTTGAATAAGCTGCTTCCCTCACCATTTGATTCTTATCTTTAATACCATCCACTATAACATCCACTATTTCAGGGGTAAGTTCTAATGTACCATCTGATTTGAGCTTTTGAGGAGTGTATGACATATCTATTTTGTATTTAAGCTTATATCTTAAAAAATCTTTTCCATTTTTATCTAAAAATGGCAATTTTCATTGTTTTTAGAGTTTCTAGAGGTTGTAGTAATGCAGACATGACTTGATTCTTCTGCAGAAGATAAAAATGTTTGAAAAGGAAATAGAAAGAAAACGCTCTATTCCTTGGTCATAAGTGCTATTTTTTTCGCAAGTTCTTTAGCTTGCATTAATACTTCTTTGGTAGCTGATCCTCTAAATTCAAGAAGAGGTTCTATTACTTCCCAATCTAGTTCTTTTAGTTGCTCTGCAGCTTGATGTAACGCTCTACCACTCCACATTGAAGAACCAAAGAATCCTACTATTCTTTCTCTGAGGTTTTTCCTCTTCATAAGATGTAAGTAGTATGATGCACCTAGGAAGGGGCCACCATCATAAGTTGGAATTCCCAGAATAACAGCTTTGTTTTTCCATGATTCTTTCAATAAGTAACTTAAGTGATGTCTTGAGAACTCTAAAACAGTAACTGGAACACCAGCTTCCTTTACACCTTCCACTACATATTCTACAACCTGCTTAGTGTTTCCGTACATGGAACCCCAAATAACTGCAACACCAGGTTTTGCTTTTCTTGCTGCCAGGTCGATATAAAGGTCTATAATTCGTTTAGGATCTTTTCTCCAAACTATTCCATGTGCTGGAGCTATCATTTTTATTTGGAGACCTGATAATTTATCCATAGCTTTCTGAACATATTTAACATATTTTGCTACGATATTACTGAAGTATCTAATTGTTTCTTCGTAATATTCATCGGGATTTACTTCATCATCAAAAATACCAATATCTAAAGCTTTGTACGAGC
>JAGLTP010000739.1 GCA_023135215.1 Candidatus Heimdallarchaeota archaeon | reverse complement strand
TCAACAATCGAAGATTGTTTAGAATCATTGATGAAACAGACAAAATCTCCAGAAGAGATAATTATTGTTGATGGTCACTCTAAAGATTCAACAATCGATATTGTAAAGAAATACGAGTGTAAAATACTCTACGAAGAAGGAGGATCTAGAGCTGCAGCCTGCAATGTTGGTGTTCCAGAAGCTAAGGGGGATTATATTGTTTTCATTGATGCTGATGCAATAGCTAAGGAAGATTGGCTCGAGAATTTGATAGCAGCATTTGACGAAGATCATGGTCGAGAAGTAGTATGCACTACTGGACCTAACATAGAGTATCCAAATGAAACGGATTTTGGAAAAGCAGTAAGTGCGGTGTATAACACATTTATTGGAGGTAATTGGACAGAGCACATAAAGAGCATATTTAACAAAGAAAATAGGTATGTACAAAGTGCCGCAGGTTGCAATGCAGCCTATAAACGGGTGTATCTTGAAAAAGTAATGCCTTTTAATGAAAATTTAATCACAGCAGAAGATACAGATATCAATTATAAGCTGATTCAAAAAGGGTATTCAATCTATTTTGAACCAAATGCAATAGTGTATCATCAGCGTCCTCAAACACACAAAGCTTATAGAAATAAAGCGAAGAAATATGCTAAAGGTAAGATACAATTTTTCAGAGCCCACAAAGCAGGATTGGATTTTGGACACGTGTTACCTCCGTTGTATTTTATTACAGGAATTTTTTTCATTTTAGCTTTATTGGCAAATTACTGGGTTGGATTGGGTATTGCAGGATATTTTGGTATCTATATAATCACAATTTTACTTGCATCCTTAATCCAATCTATACGCTACAGAAAATGGAAATTCCTCTATCTATTACCAATTATGTTTTTTGAGGGTCATATTTGGTGGAGTTTAGGGATAATCCAAGAAATATTCTTACCTAAGGCACAGAAGGGAAGTAAATGACATTAAATATCGCAATGTTGTTTGAACTAGGACCTGATGACTCCGGAAGTATTGGTGGAGGAGTAGAGCTTCACGCATATAGTATATCAAAAGAACTAGTCAAATTGGGACATAAAGTAACGTATTTCACTGGAGCAATACCAAATTGTAAGGATAAAATATCTATTGAAGGTGTTAATTACAGAAGACTTGACTTCTTATCATTGATAAAACGATCATATAATCCGCAAC
>JAGLTP010000738.1 GCA_023135215.1 Candidatus Heimdallarchaeota archaeon | reverse complement strand
GTGCTAAAGAAAGATATTTACCTATTCCAGACGATGCTCCAGTAATCACAATCGTTGAGTTGTTGAGTAAACCTTTTCCCTTTTGTGCAATAGTCTTACTCATAAGATCATAAATTCAACCGAAATATGGTATAAAAACCACAATAATTATTATTTACTTATGAATTTCATATCATATGGTTGAGAATATCTTTACTGAAGAAGATGGAGATTTAGTTCATCTAAAGGGTTTAACTATTGGTATCATTGGCTATGGAAATCAAGGGAAAGCTCAAGCTCTCAATTTGAGAGATTCAGGGTTAAATATTATTATTGGAAACAGAAAAGATGAATATGCAAAAAGAGCTAAGGAAGATGGGTTCAAGGTTTTCCCAATAGCTGAAGCTGTTAAATTATCCGATATTATTTTCTTATTAATTCCAGATGAGATTATGAAAGACACTTATGAAAATCTTATTTTTTCCAATCTCAAAGACAATGGTGCGATTGTTTTTGCAAGTGGATATAATATAGGATTTGATCTAATTAATCCCGCTAGTAATCACGATATACTTCTACTAGCACCCAGAATGATAGGTGCAGGAGTAAGGGAACGTTTTCTTAGCAAGGAAGGTTTTTTCAGCTTTATACATGTAGAAAATAATGCGTCCGGCAACGCTAATGAAATCCTTTTAGCTCTTTGTAAAGGAATAGGTACCCTAAAGAAAGGTGTTATTGACATTACTTTCAAACAAGAAGCAGTTCTTGATCTCTTTAATGAACAAGGTTTTGGTCCTGCTTTTGGTCGTGTTTTATTGAGCAGTGTTTATACTCTTGTAGACGCTGGTTATCCTCTCGAAGCAGTTCTAGTTGAGATGTTCATGTCTGAGGAAATGAGTTACACTTACAAGAAAATGGCACAGATTGGTTTGGTAAAACAAGTTGAATTTCATTCTCAAACAAGCCAGTATGGTGCTATGAGTAGAGGGATTAAGTATACCAAACTCCCTTTAAAGAAAATAATGAGGGGTATTTT
>JAGLTP010000737.1 GCA_023135215.1 Candidatus Heimdallarchaeota archaeon | reverse complement strand
GCATATTTTCTAGTCCTTCAACAAGAGGTCCAGCAGCAGGTCCGAGAGGATTATCAAAATCCAACCCTAGCAATTTTACTGAAAGATCCATTTAAGCATCACCTAACCTTTCCCATAAGGCTTTGGAAGCCATATGAGCGTTCTTATATAATGTTTCCTCATCGAAAATACTCTTGTAATTCTCTATGAGAGTTTTACCTTTTACTATCACACAAGATGGTTTGAAATTGTCGAATAATCCAAAGAATACATGACCAAAGGCATTGTTTTCATCCATTTCTGTTGGATTAAGGTATGGGACAAGAACAAAATCAGCAACATAACCATTTCTAATTTTGCCTATTTTAATTCCCATTTGACGACCAAAGTATTCATAAGAATCATTTATGTACTTCAATAGCTCATCAAAACCTATTCCTGCAGCATCATTGATACCTGCTTTACTTGCAAAGAAGAAATAGGTCCATTCTTTAGCTATATTTGTTCCAAGACCATCATTCCCTATAAGTATCTGAATATTGTTATCTCTAAAGAGATCAATATCGAATGAGCCTACAGCATTGTTCATGTTTGAAGTTGGATTGAGAGCAATAACTGCTTTATTTTGCTCTATGTATTTAGCTTCATCATCATTAATATGAACACAATGAGCGAGTATAGAATCTTTATTCAAAAGTCCATATTTTAGATATCTGTTTACAACTCGTGAATTGTATTTTTCTAATGAGTCATCTTCATCTTCCTTACTTTCAGCAACATGAACATGGATAGGAGCACCTTTTAAAACTCTTGACACTTTATCGAGAGTTTCTTCTGAAAGACTCATAGAAGCATGCAAACCAAACATTCCTTTAGCATCAAAAGAATCGTATTTCAGTCCAGCTAAGTTTTCTTTAATACATTCTTCCACATTAAAACGATCACTTGTTTCAAAGCAGAAGATGCCACGCATACCAAGTTTATCAACAATCGCACTCTTCAGAGCATCAAGACTACCAATGATATCTATACCACTAGCATGATGGTCTATTAACGAAGTAACTCCACTTTTCAGTGATTCTAATCCATATATCATAGCACTATGGAAAGTAGAATTATTATCTAGCTTGCTATCAAATTTCCACCAGAGCTGTTCAAGAATGTCTCTAAAAGTTTTAGGATTAAAAGGAATAGAAGCTCCACGAACGAGTGTAGAATAAATATGAGTGTGGAAATTGATCAAACCTGGAAGAAGAATCTTGTTTTTTCCATTAATAATTTCATCATCAAAATCAGGAAAATTCTTCATTTCTCCAACTTCGATGATTTTTTTACCATATATGCAATAACCATCTTCAATATAGGTCTCATAATCATATATTTTCACATTGATTATAGCCTTCATGATTTTACATTTCTTTACTTTCATATGAATTTTGTCATTTTTGGGGATTGCATGCAAAAGACACACACTAAAAGTATCACTTGATTAAAATCTAGTTTATATCAAACTGAACCAATGTAACCATTGAAGAATATTCAACTCTACCACATTTAAATCATGAATTTAGGATGACATAATTCTCTCATTTTTGACTACTGCCACTGATCGTGTAATATACCAATAGCACAAAGATATCCACTAAGAATAGCACCTGTGAAACCACCACCAGGAAATGTCCAAGCTGAAGCGAAATAGAGATTCTCAATTGGTGATTTTTGTTTAATTCGATTGGGTACAGCCTGTTTCAGTGTTTGAGCATAACCATAAATTGAGCCTTGTGGATTCAGTGTATAGCGTTCAACAGTTTTTGCAGTTGCAACTTCATAGTAATCTATTTCTTGTTTGATTCCGGGAATTACTCTTTCTAATCTATCAAATAATACCTGTGCAACTTCTTCTTTCTTTTTATTATATTCTTCTTTTGTTAAATTTTCCCAGACTGATGTGTAATCGATTGTACATAAAGATCCTACACCTTTTCCTTTTGGGGTTAACTGTGAGTCAATTTGACTATAATCGACGAAAGTAAAAATTTTAGATGATAAATCCCCTTTCATACAATTAGCCAAATCAGTTTGGTTTTTCACTTCGCTATCTAAGATAAATGTAGAGTAGCATTTGTTCCCTATTTCTTTTATTGGTTTCTTAAAACCGATATATATCGAAAAGACTGAGCAAGAGTTTGTTAAATTCATCGTTTTTGCTTTTAAAACAGCTGCTTCATCTGAAGATAATAAATTATCCACAACACTAGGTATAGCTGCATTTGCGATAATTTTTTCAGCAAAGTTTTTCTTTATCTCTGTATTTTCACCTCTTGTTTTTCTATATTCAACTCCTATAGCTCTATTATTTTCAACTATTATCTTCTCAACTCGATGACCAAGAAGAACTTCACCACCGTTGTCTTGTATTACTTGAGAAAGATAGTCAGAGAGTTTCTGTGAACCTCCTT
>JAGLTP010000736.1 GCA_023135215.1 Candidatus Heimdallarchaeota archaeon | reverse complement strand
CGTAAAGAGCTTGATATTATAGATATGTATCATTTAGCTGGTGAATATGACGCTATGATCAAAATGAAAACTGAGAGTATAAAGTCTCTTGAACAAAATCTTAAAATCATCACATCAATAGCAGGTGTTCAACGCACTCATACTATGGTTTGTCTTTCTGGTTATGAATCTGGTTTTCAGTTATGAATCTCTTGATTAATATCCTCATGAGTTTCTTGTATCTCATTTGTTAGACTAACAGGTTCAAAGAATCGTTTTTTCTTCCATAGTCTATAAACAAGGTAGATAATGAGAGCATTAACAAATGCTGGAACAAAACCAATCCCCAATACTGTTTGGCTTGTTCTAAGAATTGCTAAATCGGCTAAGCTTATTGTTCCGAACGCAATCGTTTGCAGAAAGGGACCAAAGGCATCTAAAATATAATGAGATAGAATCGAAGGTATGAGACTCTCAGTTTTAACAAATAGATATGCAAAAACAAAACCTGCTGCGGTAGTATAAACTACCTGAAAGATTACATTTAGTGCAACAACTTCAGGATTTGGCGAATATCGCATATTCACTAAATTAATCAAATGAAATAATCCAAACATTATTGAATTTATTATTATTGAATTTTGTTTCGAATACTTCTTCAGGAGTAGCACTAGCACTATTCCTCTGAATGCTACTTCTTCCCATATTCCAGGTATCAGTGCCCGATAGAGATATTCTGAAAAACCATAGCCTACCCAGAGCAATCTGAAATCTAAGATCAATTCTCCACCAATAATTGCAACAAATACTAGAGAGGATAATAATAGGAAAGCTAAGAAGATCACTCCGGTGATTATTCCTAATCCCAACACTGCAAAGATTGGTTGAATCTTTGATATTCTTATTTTCTTAAGATATTGCAGAATGGTTAGATTGCGTTCTGGAATTCTGAATAAGAAGGGAACAATGATTAAGAAGAATACAAGTAAAATTACGAATAGATTGATTTGGTATAGATAGGGCTTAGCTTCTAGAGTCTCAGAACTAACAATTCTTCCTAGAACGTTATTAGCAAAAACCAGGATTATACCATAGAGAATCAAAACACCTAAAATTAAGAACCATATATTCTCTTTTTTGGGTTCTTCAATTTCCTTAACTACTTCAATTATTTCATTGCTCATCTAACTCACACATTCAGCTATGTTATAGTTCTTTAAGAAATCTTGGTTTAATATATTTTGGCTGTAAAGTTTAAAAACTACTGATATCACTTGGAGTAACTGAAGTTTGGTGATAATTTGCATCGTAAAGGTCATCTTCTTGGAGCAACCTCAGCTTGGACTGTTACAATAGTTCTCTATTATTTCTTCAGTGGTGTAGATTTTTCTACTATAGATGTTAAACATTCTGTATGGATGATACTATCTTTCTTTGTTTGCCATTTTGGTGCGCAATTGCCGGATTATGATATTTTGTGGAAGAAAATCCTACCTCATAGGAATGTTTTAACTCACTCATTCATTCTCCCAATCTTGTTTATACTTCCTGTTTACATTACAAGAACAAATCTGACAGGAGATTTTGTTTTCTTAGTACCTATATACGCTATGTATTTAGTTGGTCACGCATCCCATCTATTCTTGGATCTTATGCCTGAAAGTTGGGAAGGTGCTGCCTTGATACACATCTTCTGGAGAAATGAAAAAGGAAGGAAAACTATGCCACCCGTATCATCGTTTTTGTTTCTACTGATTAATGGTCTAATAATTCTGGCTGGAGGTATAGTACTACTATTCTTCTTCTCTCGTTGGGTTACCTAATTTACACCCCTCACTTTTTTTCAATATCAAAAAGAGGATTAGTTTTTTCTTGGTAACCAAGGTATTAGCATTGATACTTTTTTCTGATAATCTCCGTAGTTAGGATATTTTTCCTTAAGATATTTTTCCATCATTGGTATACTGATTACAAAGAAGAGTATAGTTATGCATACAGGTCCAACTATCATCCACCAATAAACAGAAGGATTTATGGATAAAGCAAAGAACCATAAT
>JAGLTP010000735.1 GCA_023135215.1 Candidatus Heimdallarchaeota archaeon | reverse complement strand
ATAAAACGATCATATAATCCGCAACAGTTGAATTTTACAAGACAGCTCTTCTTTCTCCTAAAAACAAAATTAGCACGAAAAAACAAGATACTGGAAAATGAGAAGTATGACATCATTCATGGTCACATCTACTCTGCAGGATTAACAGCTTTATCCTTAGGAAAAGTAAGACAATCCAAAGTAATTAACACCATTCACGGATCATATTACAAATATTGGAAGCAACTAGTAAAAAATCCTCTAACTGTATCATTTTATAGACAAATGGAAAGGAGATTGGCACCTTATCTCGCTAAAAGATGCCATCACCAAATCCATACAGATTATGATTTTGCAGAGACCGTAAAAAATTGGTGTAATAAAAGGGCAAAAGCAAAAATTAATACTATTTTAAATGGTGTGGATACAGATATATTCTCACCAGGCATTAAGCCCAATCCACTTCTAAAAGAGGAGGAAGGACCCATAATTATGACAACTAGACGATTAGTTGTTAAAAACGGTGTATTGTACTTGGTAAAAGCTTTCAAGAAGGTTATTGAAAAATTCCCAAAAGCTAAATTAATTATTATTGGAGATGGACCAGAAAAAGCACGAATTACCAAGGAAATAAATGAGTTGGGGATTGTAAAGAATGTTCAGTTTATAGGTATGGTTGCAAACAAAGAAGTACCCTCTTATTTAGCATCAGCTGATGTTGTAGTTGTTCCAAGCATTGTAGAGGCTTCAAGCATCAGCGTCCTTGAAGCGATGGCTATGAATAAACCAGTAGTTGCTTCAGATATTCCTGGAATAAAAGAGATAACTAACAATGGTAAAAATTGCGTTTTAGTGCCTGCAAAAAAAACTGAGGATATAGCAGATGCAATTCTGAATTTATTGAGCACTGAGCAAAAAGCAGAGGAATTAGCCTTATTAGGTTATGTGGAAATTAAACAAAACTATACTTGGGAGAAGAAAGCTAAAGAAATTGAACAGATATATTATAAGACATTAGAAGAGAAAAAATAAATCTAAACAAAGAGATTAGAAATTCATGAACACCGAAACAAACTTCTGTCTTAGAGTCGATGTTGATACATTCGAAGGTTTAAAATTTGGAATCCCTAAAGTGGTTGATCTTGCTTTAAAACTAGAATGTTCTGTAACAATTTATCTTAGTTTAGGAAAGTATGCCACAGGAAGAAATCTCTTTAGAATAATCAGAAATAAAGAAATAACGGAAAAAAGGATACCGCCTTGGAAAAGAAATCATCCTAAAAGTATTATTCGAGGTTTGTTATTACCCTCTAGAGGAATAAAAGAGAAGGAAATAAAGAAGCTTCAGGAATATAACACTGAAAAATTAATCGAATTTCATCCCCATGGGTACAACCACGTGAAATGGTCTAAATCATTCAGCGGATTAAGTTATGAA
>JAGLTP010000734.1 GCA_023135215.1 Candidatus Heimdallarchaeota archaeon | reverse complement strand
TAATAAATACTCATTTTGGTATTGATCTACCATATTTCCTATTATGGCAAGGCATTTTTGGAATCGTTGCGTTCTTTGTATTCCTCATTGGTTGGTTAGCTGATCTTTGGGGACGAAAAATTGGAATACTAATTCTTTTACTTTTGATGGGCAGTAGCGCTTTGATTATAGGAATTGTAGGAGCTAATTCATTTTGGATTTTTATGGTTTTTTACGCAATTTTAATCTTGGGTACTAACGTCAATCTATGGACAATTCCTATATCTGAAGAATCTATCCCAAAAAAACGAGCATTACATGGTAGTATAGCCTTTTTAATAGGTTTAATTCCTTTGTATGCATTTATTGGAAAACCTATTGCAGATGCTATGGGATGGCAATGGATGTATGGATTGATGGGAATTTTCGGTTTAGTTCTTATTATCCCTTGGTTCTTTATGAAAGAAACAAAAAGATGGAAAACACAAAAAGAAGAATACAAAATTAAGAAGCAACGAATTAAATTCAGAGAAACAATCAAGCAATTCACAAAAAAAGATTGGCTCTTTGTAACGTTGACTGGTGCAATCTATATATGCTGGAACATAGCATTCAAGATGGCTACAGGCACTGTCAAAACATTCTTTCTAGATATTCAATTATTCAGTGCAGATCAATTCCAAACAATCCTTACATTTGCTGGTCTCTCAACAATACTAGGAGCGTTATCGATTGGTATAATTATGGATAAACTTGGGAGAATGGTTGCTTTTATTTTTAGTAGTGTTGGAGCTACACTTTCATATCTAGGTTTAGCCTTTATTGGTCATCCTGTTTTTATGGTTTTTACATACTATTTTATGGCTTGTTTCTTGGGATTCTTGCTAGTATATATTCCAGAAATGTTTCCAACGGAAATACGAGGTACTGCGACTGGTTTGTCTTTAACACTTTCTCGTGTTGGATTTGTTGTTGGTCCTTTAATTGCCTTCGCAATATTAGACATGGTAAGTGTATCAGCAGCGACAACCTATATTATACTGTTTGCAGTTGCTGGAGTTATTGCTTTGGTTCCGCTTCTAAGCCTGTTCTTCAACAAGTATGAACCAAAAGGAAAAACTTTGGAAACAATTCAAGAAGAAATAAAATAATTTTTCTTCTTCTTTTTCTTCACCATTCAATTGTACCCAGTCTGAAGGAAAATTGCAGTATAAAGATTAGTTCAGTCATAGAGTATATAGTTTATGTTTTAGCAAGTCATTTTCTTTGAATGTTTGTAAATCATGATGAAACCATCTACCGATGTATGGGCTACAACTTTTCTTATAATATCAAGTGGTAACTGTTCCAATTTCTTAAGTGAACACAAGACCTCATAATTCAAGTATAAAACTATTTAAAGAACAATATATTTGATGTTATAACTATACTTTTTTAGGTTAGGTCTTTAAGTAAAATGTAATGAGTCTTCGGGATCCAAAAAAACATGAGGTCATTTTAAAAGAGACTTACAAACAAATGTCTGAACTCTTACCTTCTGTTAAAATTGACCAACCACCAATAGAGAATGTTTTAATCATCGTTGATGGTACAGCAAAATCCAGAACCGCATTACTAATAGCAGGAGAGTTAAACAAACATTTCAATACTAAAATAAACATTATTTATTTTTATCCAGAACAATCAATAATTGCAGAAGAAGTTCCAAAAGCGAGTTATGAAGATTCTTTAGCTTTCACTAATGAACATCTAAGAAGTGATGTTTTTGCGATTATAGGTCCAGTAGTAACAAATACTGAAATGTTAAAAACAATTCTGGATTATGCTATTAAGAATACAACCTATGATCTAATTATTATTCCTTCTTC
>JAGLTP010000733.1 GCA_023135215.1 Candidatus Heimdallarchaeota archaeon | reverse complement strand
CCAATTCTTGTCTTTTTTTACCTAAATACTCAATCATTTGATGGGGAGGACGAGATTTTAAAAAGGCATCAGAGAATTCAAATAATGGAACATAATATATGGTGATACTTTCTATGAATTCTTCAAAAATCTCGTAAAAAGTTTCTGAGACAAGGAATAAGTTTTCTTCATGAAATGGTTCAGCCCAGCTATAATGTAATAATTCACCTGTAAAAACATCTCTTTCAGATACGAAATTACTAACAGGTAAGGAAGTTTCAACAATATTGCTTCCTGAACTAAAATTCAATGAAATGATCTGATTTATCTCTAAACCTTCCAAAGATATAAAAGATTCATCCAGTAGAATTTTATCTTTTTCTCCTATTACATTAGTATGTTGAAAGAAAAATTCTTCTGGAGCCCAATACAGAACTATTTCATAGTTATTTGAATTGATAGATACGTTGCATCTGAGTTTACCAACATAAGATACAGCATTCAACTCAAACTCTTTTAAAAAGGAGCTAGTGTTAAAATCAGAATCTAGTAACATTAAATCATTCTCTATTACAATTGCGTAATCTGGGAATGTAGTTTGCAAAAGATTTTCATAATTAGCATAATAGTTGCTAAAGTGTCCTGAATAAACAAGTAAAGTGCTTATAGTTGAGAATAGAAGAGGTATGAAAAGTAAAAGAAAAGCCTTATTTCTACTTGTTCCTTTCATTGTCTCAAATCCAAAGCTTTTTTTTTAAGAATTTAAGTTTTGTTCTTAATTTTACTGTTTTCCTCTTATGCTTAAAAAGAAAAAAGGAAAGGGTTAACCTTTCAATTTAGTTATAAAGACGAATTCTTCATAATTAATCTTATAGCTATCAAAAATAAAGAACCAAAAGTCATTTTTCAGGATACTATGACTGGAAGGAAATTTGAATTGATTAAGAAAACTAAGGAATTTATGTGGAAAATACTTCAAAGTATGGAAAAAGACAGTGAATAAGTTATTCTTCTGTATTTTTATACTTTCGTGCTTCATTTAAAATCCGTGCTATTCAATTATAGCATGATAAGCGTTTTCTGTAAAGAGATGTGGAAATTTAGTCACATTTACGGAATTAAAACAAGAAAAAGAGCTCTAAAATTAATGGGATTAAGCTATAATTATTTAGAGCTTAGTTTTCTATAATGCCTGTTTAAAAGCTATAGTTTTCAACTCAAATTCAATACAATCACAAAAAAAATTTTATCTGAAAAAACAATAACATTAACCAAATAGCAAAACCTCTTAAGGATTTTGCGGGGTGAATAACTCATGGAAATATCTCAGTTCTCTATTGAAATGTATAATGATGTATACAAATTATGGAAAGATTCTGGGTTATCACTTGGTTCTTCTGATACCATAGATCAGGTAGAAAGATTGAGAGAAATGAATCCTGATCTGTTCTTAGTTGGGATTAGGGATGATAAAATCATCGCAGTAGTTGTAGGAGCTTTTGATGGGAGAAGAGGTTATGTACATCATCTAGC
>JAGLTP010000732.1 GCA_023135215.1 Candidatus Heimdallarchaeota archaeon | reverse complement strand
CTTTTTCCAGAATTTCTATCCTTAGATTATTGTTCAACATGGTTTCTACTGCTGATTTATTATGCTCAAACTGTTCTCTATCCATTAACCACAAATATTTGATATCTTTGAGAGATAATTCAACCCCCAGATTGTTTTGTATATATCTGAAGAAATCTCTGGTTGTACTACTTAATAATAAATTCACTTCTGAAGAGAATGTATCACGATACATTGCCGCTGATTGAGCGGTATTTCCCGCACCTGCCATAGAAGCTTTATCAACAACTAGAATCTTTAATTCATTATTCTTTTCTATTAAATGATAAGCAGTTGCTATTCCAAATAATCCAGCACCTATAATTACTATGTCATATTCTTTTTCACTCATTGTAGATTCACTCTTTGCGTCTCTTCGAATTACAGAATAAGAAATTCAAAACGATTTAAAAGTGTTTATCCAAAAACATGTTTTTACTGTTATATCACTGAATTTTTAAGCAGGTTATGATAGACAATCCACTTGTAGAAGGTACTGAAATGCAAGCTAATATACAAAAGGAAGAAGACAAAAAGATTCAAGAGACGCTCTCAAAAATCAAACACAAAATCGCAATTCTATCTGGAAAAGGAGGAACAGGTAAAACAACTATTGCAGTTAATATTGCACAAATACTTGCCAACAAAGGGTATAAAGTTGGTGTTCTTGATGCCGATATTACCGGGCCAAATATTCCTTTAATGTTTGGAGCAGAATTCGAGCAATTAACAACAGAAGATAATAAAATAGTCCCAATAGAAGCTCACGGTGTTAAAATTATATCTATGGAATTTCTTCTGGAGGATAAGAGTAAAGCAATAATCTGGAGAGGTCCTATGAAAATCAAAGGTCTCAAACAACTAATAGCTGATGTAGAATGGGGTGAATTGGATTTTCTTATAGTAGATCTTCCTCCAGGAAGCTCAGATGAACCTCTCTCAATAGTTCAAACAATCAAAGATTTAGATGGGATGGTTGTTGTAACAACACCTCAAGAAGTTTCTCTTCTAGATATTACGAAATCAATCAATTTTGCAGAGGTTACAAATACCCCAGTTATTGGAATCGTAGAGAATATGTCTGGATTTGTGTGTCCCCATTGTGGTGAAACAACTAATATCTTCAAGAAAGATGGTGGAAAAAACATAGCAGAAAAACTTTCGATAGAATTCTTAGGAGCAGTACCTTTGATTCCTGCTA
>JAGLTP010000731.1 GCA_023135215.1 Candidatus Heimdallarchaeota archaeon | reverse complement strand
CTTCATGAACTTCAACCTATATTCAACTGGCTTAGGGAAAGAAGAGATAGTGTTCCCTCTGAAAAAGTCTCAGTACTACATCAAGATTTTCACCCCCATAATATAGTTAAATCAAATGAAGGAAAAGCATATGTTATTGACTGGCCAAGCTGTTATGTCGGTGATTTTCGTCAAGATCTTGGTTGGACTTTGTTGTTAGTTTCAGCATATGCTTCATCTGAATTACGCGATATTATACTAGATGCATATGAAAACGAAATGGGATTTACGGTAAAAGAGATGGATTACTTTGAGATATTTGCAGCTTTCAGAAGATTTGCTGATATTTTAATAATGTTCAAACACAGTCCTGAAGAGCATGGTTCAAGGGAAGAAACTATTCATCAGATAAAAGAAACCGTATTTCATATTGAAAACATATATTCATTAGTAAGAAGGAAAACTAAATTATCTATACCAGAACTCGAAAAATTCATCCAATCGATTAAAGATACTTAATAATATATCATTCAAGAATTACAGAAATTAAAAGCGTTGCATGAAATAGATAGAGTGAGATTCAATTATGAGTGATGTAACAAAAGTAAGTTTTCCTTACAAAGGTGAGACTTTAACTGGAACTGTAATTAGACTGAACAGAAAAACAGTTACTGTTGAGGCTGAAACTCTTACATTTCGTGTTCCTTATCCGCTCCTTTCGCCAAAACTAAAACCACCCAAACCAAAGACAACAAAGAAATCAAGTAAAAAATCAAGAGAATGGTCTCAGACACAATCGAAAGATTATCAAAAATCTCTATCTACAATAATAAATCCACTCACGAAGAAACGACTCAAATCTCTACATGTCGCAGTAAAGCTACTGAGTGAGGCCCTGAAAGACGGTGAAGAAGAAGCAATTCATGAATTTACTAATGAGATGATAGCAGAATTGAATTTAACATATAAATTACCACATCTTAAGGTATTTACTGGAGGGAAACGTAGGATGACACGGAGTGGTGGCCAATATTATGGAGTGTATAGAACAAGAGGGAGTCAAGAAACAAGACACTCAATTTCAGTATATAGTAGAACTGCAAAAACACAAAAATACGTCGCACCGAAAACATTCCTTCGCACACTGATTCATGAGTGGGGACATCACTACGATAAACACAAGTTAAAACTTAATAGTACTTTTCATACGAAAGGATTCTATGATCGTATGAATATGATTTACACTCAGCTTAAGGAACCATTGAACAATTAATCTTAATACAAAATATGATTTGTAAGGACTGTTAATTTAATCTCAAAAGAATAGAGTAGATTTTTTATTTTAGCTATTAGTTCATAATAATACTACTACCTCTGTTCATAGTTTATACAATAACTACTACTTGGTTGTATGATAGAACAGGAACTCTTGAATCAGGAGCTTTGTTGAATGCTTTCTTATTTGCTTGGACTTTATCCACTTTATTACCCATTAATTAAAGAAATTCAATCAAATCAAAATGGAGCTGTAATTGCAATATATACAGCAAAATAGTGACAAGCTGCCCCTATGATGATAAAAATATGAAAAACATCATGGAAACTAAAAACTCCAGGAATAACTTGTTTATTCATTATATGGAGAATTGCTCCAACAGTATAAGCTAAACCTCCTGCGAAAACTAAAATCATAACTGTTATTGGCATAAGGGAGATAAACTGTCTAATAGGAAAAATTGCCATCCACCCCATTAGTAAATAAATACTAGTCTCAATCCATCTTGATATTTGGAGAGAAAAAGGTTTGAGAATTAATCCTATTAAAACCAGAAACCATTGAGCAGATATTATGCCCCAACGCCAAGCCCCAGATAAATAGATATAACATAAAGGAGTATAGGATCCTGCAATCATTACAAAAATTGCTACATGATCTAGAATTCTCCAAAAAGAAAATTCGTTTTCTTTCTTCTTAAAATAATGATAGAGAGTACTAGAAGCAAAAAGTAAGATAATAGAAAGACTGTATAAAGGAGCTATAAAACGATGAGTAGCATTTACAATAGCAGTATAAACCATAAAAGCCGAACCTCCTATAGCTAATATTAGTCCAAATAAATGAGAATATACAGCAAACCGTTCATGTTCAAGCAATGTTACTACCTGTGTTTTATTTTATTGAATTTAGTAACTTGCTGATTCCACTAGTTCATAAATCTTACATTGAAGCTTGATATTTATCTTAATATGACTCAACTATTTCCTTATGTCTGAAACATTCTACAAGGTGATCATTTACCATACCAACAGCCTGCATGAAAGCATAGATGATTGTACTGCCCACAAATTTCATTCCTCTTTTCTTCAAATCCTTTGAAATAATATCTGAAATTTCTGTTGTTGGGTGCACTTCTTTCCAAGTTTTAGGTTTGTTATTTATGGGGTTGTTGTCTACAAAAACCCAAATATATTTGTCAAAAGTACCAAATTCCTTTCTTATTTCTAAAAACACTTTAGCATTTTGGATAGTTGCTGCTACTTTCAACTTATTTCGTATAATACCCTCATCTTGAAGCAATCTCTCTGCATCTTTCTGATCATACTTGGCTATTTTATTATAATCGAATCCATCAAATGCTCTTCGATATCCTTCTCTTCTCTTAAGAATCGTCATCCAATTTAATCCTGCTTGAGCTCCTTCTAATATCAGGAATTCAAATAAAACTGTATCATCATGTACTGGAACTCCCCATTCTAAATCATGATAATCTCTTGATAATTCTTCTTTCTCCCCCCAACATCTCTTAACACTCAATCTATTCACCTATTCTACATTGTATTGCTCAGTAAAAGATTTTTCGCTTTTTAAAATAACAGATTGATTATGGTGAAAAGTCGAATTCCAGTGAAGAGAAACATTTATATATCATGAAATGACGGTATTATACATAAGGTATAATACCTATAAGTATTATACTGAGAGATAATGATGGTGAGTTTATATGAATGAGAAAGACAATAAAGACATTGATGAATTCCTTAAAGGATTAAATGAGGTATTCAGAAGTGTAAGATTTTATTCCAACATAAATGGTTTGGAAAAGGAATATGGATACGACTATAAGCGAGATTCTGAGGGTAAAGAAGAATATCGAGAGATAGGTGAAATACCAGAGGATTTTGGTAATGAGTTCATAAATCGTTTAACCAATTTTAATCGATCTTTTGACTGGGATAGTGATTTTTTCTCTCGAACTTTAGAACGCTTTACTGAAATTTTTCCATCTTTTGACAGATTATTAGGTGGTTTTGAACAGCCAAAACTTTTATCTGGTAAAGAAGAAGAACCCATTAGTTCTGTGAAAGAGGAAAATCCATCGTATGAAGCAGCATATGACCTTCAAGTTGATAAAGATAAGAATGAGCTTTATCTTATTATTGAATTACCAGGTTTCGCTAAGGATCATGTTGATCTGAAACTTGTGAAAAACGGATTGTTACTTGCTGCCAACAATGGGAACAAACAAGTGAATACTAAAATTCCCATTGAACAAGTAATTGATAGGGATGAGAAAATTTCTGCCACAATGAGACATGGTATTCTTGAAGTTAAGCTAAAACTTCTTGATGTTGTAAACGGTGATGAAACTGACATCCCTATCAACTAATTTTTTGAAAACAAGGTGTTTATATGTCTGAAACAGCAGAAGAAAATAAGAAGTTTTTAAGAGTCAAAGAAGCTCTTCAAAGAGATGTTGGGAGAGGTATTATTAGAATGTCCCAAGATGTTGCTGACGAATTAAGTATAGGTACAGGAGATATAGTTAGCATTGAGGGAGATAAAAAAACCTATGCCAGAGCTTGGAGAGGGATTCCGGAGGATTTTGGTAAAAGCATAGTTCGTCTTGACCGAATGGTTAGAATGAATGCTGAAATAGGAATTGATGATCGTGTAGCTATAGAAAAATCTTCAGCTAAAAAAGCACTTAAAATTGTTTTTGCTCCTACAGAAAGAGTACAAGTTAAAGGGATTGATTCATGGTTGAAACAAACTCTAGAAGACAGAGTTCTTACAGCTGGTGATATTATTCCAATCGGTTTGGGAATGTCACGAAGAATCTATCTTGGCGTAGCAGCGATTACTCCAGCAGCAGATGCAGTGATTATGACTTCAGAAACAAATGTCCAAATCAGTGACAAACCTTGGGAAGATGTCAAAGCTGCAGATGTGCAGAGAATTTCCTATGAAGATATTGGAGGTTTATCTGATGAAATTTCACGTATCCGAGAGATGATAGAGTTACCATTACGTCATCCTGAATTGTTCAAAAGATTAGGAATTGAACCCCCTAAAGGAGTTTTACTTCATGGAGCTCCAGGAACTGGAAAAACTCTTCTTGCTAGAGCGGTAGCTAATGAAACTGAAGCTAGTTTCTATGTACTTTCAGGACCCGAAATAATGTCTAAATTTTATGGAGAGTCTGAACAAAGACTTAGAGATTTGTTTAAGGAGGCTTCTGATAGTGCACCAAGTATTTTATTCATTGATGAACTAGATGCTATTGCACCTAAAAGAGAGGAAGTAACTGGTGAGGTTGAAAGAAGGATTGTTGCACAACTCCTTGCGTTAATGGATGGGTTAGAATCTCGAGGGCAAGTAATTGTTATTGGTGCCACAAATAGACCAAACGCTATAGATCCAGCATTACGAAGACCCGGAAGATTCGATAGAGAGATAGAACTTGGTATACCTGATCGAGATGGTCGTTATGAAGTTCTTCTAATCCACACTCGTGGAATGCCTATCAATACAGATGTAGATTTAGGGCGTTTAGCTGATATGACACATGGTTTTGTTGGAGCTGATATCTCAGCTTTGGTTAAAGAATC
>JAGLTP010000730.1 GCA_023135215.1 Candidatus Heimdallarchaeota archaeon | reverse complement strand
AGTAGTTTTTGATGATTACAATAGAGAGATAGATCCATATCATGATTTATTTTCTACACAAGTGACGTTTTCTTATATCGACGTAATAGATGCCATAGAAAATCAATCTGCAAGATTTGAGCATTTTAGAGTAGAAACTGAGATTTCAAAGGAACAACAAGCATCTCTTACTCGCAATTTAATCTTTATCAGTCTTTTAGGTTTAATAGCTCCTATCTTAGCTTTTCTCTTAACATACTTTATTGTTCGTAGAAGAATGCTTCGTAAAATTCAGGAAGAGGAACAAAAATACGAGATGTTAATTTCCGTTGAGGAAACTCAGATTCGAGCAATGAAAGAAGCATTGAACATTGATTTAGCAAAAGAGCCTTGGAAAGCTATGATTGGAGAATACTGGGAATTACTCGCTTATCTTAGTCGTCTAACTCCTGTAAATTTACTAGCAATGAATGAGGATTTACATGACAATATAATCAGTAAATATGTTCCCTCATTCCTAATTACAGAAACCTTGGAGTTAATTTCCACAGGTAGATCTCTTGCACAAAATTGGCTCAATAGTGAGCAAATATATTATAATCGACAACAGGCTCGAGATTATCTTGAATCTATTATAAAATTAATCGAGAAACTTGAAAAATGGAGGAAAGAACAGAAATGAAATATCATAAAGGGGTAAAATTCGTCCTTTTAATATCAGTTATAATTATTGGCAACTTTTTTGCTTTTGATATATTAGCACAAGATTCAGTGTATACATCTCCTAAATCCACTTTTGTTATAGATAGCAACACGAATTTTACAGTTCAATCTGCAGCTCCTCTAACATGGGATCTAAATCAAAGAGTGAATCTTACAATAGAGATTGAAGCTACAGGATTGCCAGTGGGTGAGAATATATCTATTGCTACAATTTCAATTTATTTCAATATACCAGAAGATCCTCATAAGAAGTATCAAACTTCAATTGTCCCAAGCAATAATTTTACAGAGCTAGATCAGGTTCAAATATTTAATTCTTCATTGTTTGCTCCAGATGATACTAAGGAGTTTAACATTACTTTGGAGTTTGTAGTTTTTAGTACTTCAATCCCAGAAAATCAATTTTTTGAAGCTGAGTTTCCAGGAGATGTAGAGTATATTGAAGTGGAAGAAGATAGAACTCTTCCAATAATCAATCTACCTGGTTTCCCAGATGCTCAGACTTTTTCGCGTTGGATTTTCATATTCGCTATATCGTTCATACTTATTGCTATGCCTTCAATCTTTGTAGCTTCTTTTAAGATAAAAGATGTTATGCGAAATCGAAGTAAGAAAGGAGGGAAGAAAAAATGAGCACTAAAGAAACTACAACACCATTGGAAAGATCCATGAAGAAAATGGATGTTCTTATGAGATCTTTTGGTATGCGAACCCGTATCTTCAAAGGACAAAATAGGGCCATCGTAAAAGGAACTCGAAAAGTTTATCCTTATGAATTAAATGCGACTCTTGTTGAGACTGCTAGAGGTGTAGGCATTAGAATAAGATTGGAAAAGATATGGTATAGTTTCCTTAAAATAATTCCCTTCTTCATAATCTTGTTATTCTCTGTACTGCAATATGTAGTTCCTCAGGCGGGAGAAGCTATTGCAAATGCAACAGGAATTAATCTATTTCTTGCACTTCTTGGTCCAAATCCAAAATTCATAGGTCTTTGGATAATCTTACCAATTTTAGCCACGGTAGTTGTTGGTGCAGAAATATTAGAGAAAGTTATTCGTGCTAGATACATCCAAGATAGAATGCCACGTTTTCTTAGTGGAGCTGAATGGAGTGTAGCTGAGCCACCTATGGTTTTAGACATAATTAGCATTTCCAACAACCTATTATGGTTAATCTATACTGTACTGATTATAATATTCGCCCCCATGTCTTTTTCAGGCTGGATATATGAAGGATTTCTTGAAGTCTACAAAGTTGATTCTTCAGCATTAATTGGGACAACTGCATTAATTGCAATTTTAGACATAGGAATTATTGCAGGAATGTTATTTGCTGTTCTCCTACAGAATTACGAGAAATTTAGAGGTAGCTTAGATCGACAGCAAATTAGACATGATATAAAATTAGAGAGTCAAACAAGACAAATGGTTCAAGCAGCAATAGGTGCAACATTACTAGCTACAATAATGATCTCCATCTACTATTTCACATTTTGGTCTAGCATCTCTATTGTATACATAATAATGTTCTATGGAGTAATTATAACTTCAACAGTCTTAGGAGTTTGGATCTTTTGGCAGAAGGAGAATTACATTTTCATCGCATTAGCTATATGGCTTTTCCTTAGTGATGTTGTAATGATTTTCCTTAATTCTAATAATCCTTCTTACTCTTGGATGATCATATGTCATTTATTCCTAATACTGATTGTTATTGTCCTATCTTTGAACAAATATTTTGAGAAATATTTGGCAGAGAAAGGTGTTTATGAACCTAGCTGGATGTTCAATCTTTTCCCATTGTTCTCATATATTGCAGTATTTTGGAAGAAGAAGGTAAGAATTACAAAAGGTGTTGAACGCGAGTTAGAAGAGATTCTAGATGAGGAAATGAAAGATAAAGTCAGGGAAAAGCAACCTCTTTTCATTGATATAAAGAAAATCAAAAAGAAAGGAAAAGAGGCAGAGAAAATAATCCAAAACTACCAAAAAATTGTTGCAAGGATAGTGAAAGGAGAACTAAATATTCTCTTATTGGTCAATATCAATATGCAAATTTTGGATATCTTAAAAGAAAACAAAAAGCTTCACAAAGAAGCATCAAAATTCTTTCAAACCGTAGATAGTTTGCTCTGGGATGATGATTACAATTTGAAAGATGGAAAGAACATTCTGGAAATCTCTGAGAGAATATATGATGAAATCGTAAAAATGGGGTGAAGAGATGACAGCAGCAGATGAGCCTAAAGTTGTTCGTGCGGAAAAAGAAAGAATCAGAATTCCTGTGAAGAAATTAAAACAACTTGAAATTATAGCAAAAGAGAAATCAACAAGCTTTCTTCAAGGACATCGCAGATCAATCTTTAGAGGTCCAGGAACAGAATTTGCGGATTTAAGAGAATATATTGAAGGAGATGATCTTAGATTCGTAGATTGGAATGCTTCTTCGCGGGTTCCTTTTAAGCTCATTGTAAGAGATTATGAACAAGAGAGAAACACAAACGTCATTTTAATGATGGACACTAGTTATTCGATGCTTCTAGGAGATCCTATTCCCAGAATCAAAATGGCGGTTGAAGCTATTGCTACACTAGCTTATACAGTTATGAATAATAGAGATAATTTTGGTTGGGTGTCTTTTTCAGATAAAATCCACAAATACATCCGTCCTCGAGGAGGAAAATTACACTTGTATCATATATTCGATGAGATGCTCAAAACATCACCTATAGGAAGAACAAATATAGGAGAAACAGTTAAAGAGATAGCACTATCTCAAAAAAGAAGATCAATTATTATAATTCTAACAGATTTACATGGAGATCTAGAGGGTGCAATGGAGGGGTTTAAGGTTGCTAACATAAAGAGACATGAAATAAAAATAATTCACATACATGATCCTGAGGAATTTCTTTTCCCAAAGCAACCAAGACAGGTTAAATATCAAGATCCTGATACAGGTGAAATAAAAGCAGTAAATTTCAGCAATCTTCTAGAAAGAGGAAGATTCATGTTTGAACTAGGTTTGCAAATTAGGGAGATAAACAACTTCAAACGAAATATTAGAGGACTTAACATTGATGTAATAGATGCTCCTACTACAGTTCTTACAGAGAGACTGTTATTAGCATATTTTGGAACAAGAAGAAGGGGGTTAATGCGTTAATGGTGAATAAAGTAAAATCACTCCTAGTTATCTTATTCTTAGCAACGAGTTCATTTAATCTTGTAATTCTAACCTCAACAAATTATGTTTTTGGAGGAAGTTCAAGCTCAGGGGACATTCCTCCTCCAGGAGGTGATGGAGAGGATACAAGTGGTGGGAGTTCTGCTGGAGGATTGTATTTTAATTATCGAATACCTCTTATTTTTACCGAGGGTCCTTATGGTCCAACACTCATTTCAATAACTACTGTTCAAAATAATACTTACATTCTATTCGGATTTGAATCTGTTCTATTTCCAAATGGTTCTACATCGTTGAATATTGGGGAGACCTTAATCTTAGATCCGATTATAGAAGTTAATCTTAAGAATGGTTCTCTAATTCAAGCTTTTACTCCACTTCAGATCGATGTTTATAATAGACCTTCTGGATCAAGCAATGATTCTACTTTTTCCTATTCTGTTCTAGTTATGTCAATGTGGGGAAAAACTCATCAAGCACCTTTTGATAATCTCAGTGCAATAATAGTTGCAGGTTTCAATCAAACTGAAATCGACATTTATACTCCAGGTGAGGAAACCCAATATTTGGAGATTAATGAGGTTGGCAATACAACAGTTGTAGAGTTAAAAAAAGGGACTATTATTGAAACTAACGGTCCAATTGGAATAGTATTCTTTTCGCTTTCGTCAGAAGGAGCATTTGCATTTACGGGTATTCCAGAATATCTTTGGGGAACAGAATATTTCGTTCATCCCACTCCTTCGATTAGTGGAATTCCATTTCTTGAGGATTACACTGAAATTGTTCTCTCAACAATCAACTATGGTGAGAATATTCATGCAGATACTGATTATGATAATAGTTTTCTTATGGATTTACCAGACAATGGAACTGTTAATCTACCCACTAATCTTCTAGCAGCAGAAGAGGATTTTAATCACATATATAGTTTATACACAGAATTCTCTCTAAATATCATGTTCAATTATACAATAAATAGTACTCAACATAAAGCAGCTGTCTCTTATATAGCTTCAGATAAAATGAGATGGGCGGAATTATTCTTAACAACAACTGATTATAATAACGAGAAACTTGAAAGTATTGTTTATGAGAATAATGCACATATTCTTCCTCTTCTGATATATGATCTTCAAGCATATATAGACTTAGGAAATTATACAGTGAAAGACAAAGGGGAATTCTTTGATTATTATGCAAATACATCCTTTGGTTTTCTCGGGAATGGATCTTACTTCAGTTATCTTACAACTTCTCCCCCCGAAAATGGAATATGGAATAGTTCTGTAAATATTCTTTATCCTTTAAATCTGTATTCATATTTTGATAATACTTCAACAGTTTTCCCATCGTGGTACAGGTTTCCTAATATTAACGTAAAAGAAATCATTGTTAGTCCAACACAGCCAACTGAATTAAGGAGATTGCAATTGGATATCATTGTTCAAAATAATGGATCAATACCATCAGCTCCTTTCTGGGTAGCTGTAGATGTTAATGATACAATTAAGATACATAAAAAATTGGATGGATTAGATATAAATGAAACTATATCGATAGTATATGAAGAATTTCAAGGATTTGGGAAAAAAATCCTGAATGTTTCAATATTCACAGATTCTTTAAGTCAGATTTTTGAATTGTATGAATTTGATAATTCTTACGAATTTTTTGTAGAAATTACCCGTAATTGGAATATAATATATATTTCAATTGCAATAGGTGTAATAATAATAGGATTTGCATTTTATAGTATCTCTAGAAGAATGATAAAACATAGAAAGAAAAGAAAAACACAGTTTGATGTCATACTCAGTGAAATAGAGGTTTAAAGAATGTCTCAATCAAATAAAGATTCAAAAATCAAAATAGCTGATGGAGAGGAAGAATACACTCCTTTTAGCGTAATCTTGGGTAGGGATTTAATCTTCATGGATTGGACCGTTTCCTTTGGGGGGCAATTATTAGGAATAGTTGTAGGAGGATTGTTAGGGTTTCTATTCGGGGTAAATGTATTTAAATCATTATTCAGTTCGACTGAAGCAATACCTGCATCAGCTTATATAGTTTTCCAACTTGGTATTGGTTTGGCAGTATTAGGATTATCGTTGTTCTTTATCTACCGAATGGGAATAAAAATCAATGCGCCAAGAAAGATTTCTGGTAACAAAATAAATGTAATCAAAATAGCATTTTTTGGATTTTCTTTTATTTTTGGAATGTCTTATCTATACAATAGTCATCTTTCCCCAGCAGTGAATAAAATAGCAGGAATTCAAACACCAATAGACAATGGTGGAACAAACGGAGGAGAAAATGGTGGAACTTCTGAAGCGGGTACTGTTGATTTTCGAACTACTAATGAGTATATAATACTTTTAATGATCATGTTTTTGTCTGCTGCCATTTTTGCTTTGCTTTATGCAGGTATAGTCTATTCAATCAATAATAAAGTTAAAACAATGCCAGGAGTAGCTATAGGTTCCGCTACTATCCTGTTAATGTTTTATCTCTTATCACAGTTTTCCTTTGGTCAATATTTGCTAGGAGCCTTTCAAGAGGGGAATTATTCTTTGATACTAGTTTTTCTTACAGATTTGTTTTATTATTTAATGGTCTCATTAGTCACGATTTTGGTTTACCATACTAGCAGAAGAATCGAATTATCTATTCTAGTTCTTTTCTTTGGTTATATGTTTGGTTTTGGAGAATCTTACAATATTGTTATTCAGATTATAACTCTGAAATGGGGATTTCCTAATCTTTCAGACAACATTACAACAAACTCCGATATTGTAGCTCGAACCTTACAAGGTTTGGAATTTGCAGGATTGTTTGGAATGATAATTTATCCCATTCTCTTCTATAAAGATACAGTGAAATTTGCTAAAGGATTCTGGATAACAGCGAAAAAGCAAGGATTAACATTACTGCTCTTTGTATTAGTAGTATTTATTATCGAACTATTAGTCCAGTGGGTTAGTCAACTCTTGGGTATTTTCTTATTCTTGATTGTTTTCATCGTGCTAATTGGTTTGATAAACAAAATCATTTCATCACGTTATGGGAAACAAAGTTATACTGCGCTCTTGACTGCAATGACACAAGCAACATTACAGATGAGTGAGGCTATTATCCCTGAAACAGATAAACAAATTAGATTTTTAGAGGAAAATCAAAAACGAAAGCAAAGATTATTGATAACTCTTGGAACTGTAATTCCTTTAATTATCTATTTTATGGTAATGTACGTAACAACAGCAATCACAGCACAAACTACAACAGGAACAATCGTTTTTCTAGTTACGGCTCTTCCTTTATCAATTGGATTCATTTCATTTGCAGTTTCTTTCTATTTGGTAAAAGATCCACTAATAAAAAATCATTTCAATTATCCAATAAAAGCTGTAGGCTTTATTGGGGGAATAGTATATTTCTTCTATTCATTTTATGGTTTAGTTTATAATGAACCAGGATATTATCCTCTAATTGCCATACTTTTTACACCACTAATTGTATTACCTTTAATCACAAAGAGAAAAATGGGGACACTCCTTCTTACAATTTCAGGAGAGAATAAGCCCAAAGCTTTAAGGGAATTGATACAAAGAAAGGATTTGAATTTTAAACAGTTGGAAGATAACTTCTACCAATCTCCTGCATTGTTCAGGATATGGCTTGCTCTCATACTCACTAAAAGAGGAGAGAAAGCAACAACAGTTCAGAATTTAATATCTATGCTTACTAGTGGTTTTCCTTTAGAAAGAGCTACTGGAGCACTCTGCTTACTTTATTTGAATGATGTGGAAACTATGGAAAGAATAGTTAAAATTCTGGAAAGTGATAATGACCCTAGAGTAAGGGATGCAATAGCTTATGGAGTAAGATTCTATCAGGATATCTCGGAAGAAACTTACAAGCGGATAATTGATTCTCAACATTATGAAGATGATGCTAAGGTTTTGGAAACCTTAAAACAAACAATTTCAATTCTGGACCTAAGATTTTCTGGAACAGAAGAAGAAGTTGGGGAAGAAGAGGTTGATTTGGAAGAAATTTAATTCTTACAAATGTACTTTCGATTCAATCATTTGAGTATTATTCTAGCATCTACAGGGAAGATTCCTTCCTTGTTTGCAATAATTGGATTAATATCCATTTCAGCTATATAGTTTCTATTTTCCCAAGCTAGGTTTGATATTTTTACAATAAGATCTGCTAATTCATCCTTGTTAACAATTGGAAAACCTCTATACCCTTCTAGAAGAATCTTAGCTTTTATCTCATCTATAGCAGACAGAGCTTGTTCTTTAGTTGTTGGACACATTCTAAAAACTACATCTTTCAAAGCTTCTACTAACACTCCACCGACTCCAAAAAGAATAACAGGGCCAAAGGTAGAGTCTATATTAGTTCCTATAATCAATTCCAAACCGCTTTGAACCATCTTTTCAACCAATATTCCATGAATATCTACATTCGCGAATTTTTTCATAAAATCCAAGAATGTTTTTTCTACAGCTTCTTCATCTTTCAAACCGATAACTACTGCACCAAAATCTGTTTTGTGTAGTACTTGTGGAGACATTAATTTCATTACAACAGGAAAACCAATATCATTACCTGCTTGAATGGCTTCATCCAACGTTTTTACTATTCTTAATTCAGGTATTTCGACACCTACATTTCTCAAAACCTGTTTAGCTTCATGCTCTAACAATGCGGTTCTATTTTCTTCTTTCACTTTTTCAAAAACACTTGTTATATCCATTACTATTCCTCCACCAAGATACTCTTGGGATCTATCCCATTCTTTCTCAGATACTTTGAATAATCTGAGAGCATTCCTAACGCTCTGACAGCTCTCCCTGGAGAATCAAAAACAGGAATATCGTCCTTTAGTAATTCCTTTACTGCATTATCAGCTTCTTCTCCCCCGACTAGAGAGGTTACAAATGGTTTTTCTTTTCTCTTGGCAAGCTCTTTTGTAATATTCACATACTCATCAATGTCTAAATCTGGAATTACTGCAACGCAAAGATTTACAACTGAATCAACATTAGGATCATCATAAACTGTTTCCAATGCAATTTTGTAATCTTCAGCAGTTGCGCTTCCAGTGATATCAACAGGATTTCCAGTAGCATAAAACGAAGGAAAGGTTTGATCTAATTTACTTTGAATCTCTGGAGAAAATTCTGCAAGTTTCAAATTACAGTCTGAAACCATATCAGATGCCATGACACCAGCTCCTCCACCATCAGTAACTATTGCAACTCTGTCTCCTAGAGGTAAAGGTTGAGTCCCAAAAGCCAAAACACAATCCTCTAATTGATCCCATGTTATTACTCTTATTATCCCTGCATCTCGAAGAAGATCATCAACTATAGCATCATTGGATGATAATGCTGCTGTGTGAGAAGCACCGGCTTTTGCACCTGTTTCTGTCCTATTAGCTTTAATTCCCATTATTGGTTTCTTTAGAGAAATCTCTCTGGCTAAATTCATGAATCTACGACCTTCTTTGAAATCTTCAAGGTAAATTAATATCATTCTTGTATCTGGATCTTGTCCAACATACTCCAAAGAATCAGTCTCATTGATGTCACTTGCATTTCCATAAGAAATAAACTTTGAAACCCATTGTCCTGAGCCTAATCTGGAAAGCTGATCTATGAAAGCTGCACCGAAAGCTCCACTCTGAGTAAAAATGGAAACAGGTCCAAT
>JAGLTP010000073.1 GCA_023135215.1 Candidatus Heimdallarchaeota archaeon | reverse complement strand
ACTTGCTTTATCTCTTATGAATATGGCAAATGACATTAGATGGATGGGAAGCGGTCCAAGAGCAGGTTTAGGAGAATTATTGTTGCCAGAAAACGAGCCTGGATCTTCGATAATGCCAGGAAAGATTAACCCAACTCAGGCAGAAATGTTAATTCAAGTTTGCATACAAGTAATTGGTAATGATTCAATAATCACAATGGCAGAGGGATATGGAAATGTTTTGGATCTTAATGTTGCGAAGCCTATTATGATTGTAAGTCTTCTTGAAAGCATAGAACTATTAACAAACGCTATCAATTCCTTTAGTGATTTTTGTTTGATTGGGTTGAAACCTAACAAAGAGAGAATCGAACAGCTCATGGAACTAAATCTTATGGTAGTTACAAATCTCTCCAAAATAGTTGGATATGATAAAGCTTCTGAAATTGCAAAGGAAGCATATAGAACAGGAAAAACAATAAAAGAGATTGTAAAAGAGATGGATTTAGATATTGATGTAGAAGAAATTCTAAACCCTAAGAAGATGATATAATTCAATATACAACTTTGCTTAACCATTCAATAATTCCGGAATATGCTTTAGCTTTATTTTTTAGTTTAGTTATGCCATGTCCTTCATCATCGAATCTTAGCAACTCTACGTTTAATCCTTTCTCTTTCAAAATCTTGTGAATTTGAATAGCCTCTGATAAGGGAACTCTTTCATCATTGTCTCCATGAATTATAAAGAGAGGAGAAGAGATTTTATCCACTTTGTGAATGGGACTGATTGATTTAAGCATCTCCAGGTCTTCCTCTAGACTTCCATATTCAACTTCCCTAAGTTTTCTTCTCCATGGAGCAGTGTTTTGCAGAAAAGTGACAAAGTTTGATATACCCACAATATCAATTCCTGCAGCCCAAATCTCAGGATGTTCTGTCATTGCTGATAAAACAGCAAAACCTCCATAGCTTCCTCCATAAACCACTAATTTTTCACCATCAATATCAGGATCATTCTTTAAATGAATTGCAAGGTTTTTGATATCCTTTATTGAATCTAATCGTTTTTCCTTATTATCCAAATCAAGATATTTACGTCCATAACCTGCACTTCCTCTAATATTGGGTGCAATTATGGAATAACCAGCAGATAAGAAAAGTTGTATAACAGGACTAAATGCAGGAACAAATTGTGCTTCAGGACCACCATGTATTATTAAAATGGTAGGCCACCCTTTTTCCGGTTTTCCTCCAGAAGGCACATGTTTAAAGTAAGGAACCTGAAAACCATCGAAACTTTCAAAGCGTTCAAGCATAGAATCAATGAAAGATTTGCCTTCAATTCCTGCTGTATCACCCCTTGTTGCCCTCCAAAACTTGTTATTCTCAATATCTAAAATCCAGATATTGAATGGATTGTTTGATGAAGTTATAGTTATAGCTAGAAGAGTCGCATCATTTGAAATAGCCATTGCTTGAGTGAAAGATCGAGTATCTCCAGAGGATATCACTCCTTTAAAGGGTAACATTATTCTCTCACATTCAATGACTCCTGTGGAATCAAACCTAGCTTTGTAAAGAGCGCTGTACCCGTCCTCATTGAAACTCACAAATGTAAAAGGTGATTCTTTTGACCACGTAGCTGAAGATAATTCATATTTCTCTTCAATGTTTTTAATTGGAGTGAAATTACCATCAATCGAAATCAAGCCTAGAATTCTTATATCGCTTTGATAATCTGTGCCAACAAGTAAATGATTATTATTTATCCATCTAATTGCATTCCATCTTACTTCATCATCTTTTGAAATAGGAAAAGTCAGACTTGTTTCTGTCTTTAATTTTGTATCTAACAGAATAATTTCTTGATGCATATTTCCATATGCTAATTGCACGACGATTTGTTTATCATCATCGGAGAATACTGCATAAGGGATACCTTCTTTTGGTTCATAGATTTTCTCAAATGAATTTTCTTTTATGGGAATTCTTACTCTATAAACATCAAAACGAGCTTTGTTATCGATATTTGCTCTAAAGTACAGATAGTTTTCAGATGTAGATGTGATAATGTGCTTAGCCCTCGAATCTTTAGTAATTTGATATTCGTTTTGCATTTCATCCAATATAAAAATTTGGAAGTTTTCATTTCCCCCTTCATCTCTTTGAAATACGATTGTACCATCCCTCAGATATCTTGGGTCAGTACTTCTATTCTTGGTTTTTGTTAATTGTGTTGGAGTGATGACTTCTTCTTTCTTAATCTCTGTTGAAAATATTTGGTAATTACCAGGAGCATCATTAATAAATACAATTTTCTTCTCCTTTGGGTGCCATCTTGC
>JAGLTP010000729.1 GCA_023135215.1 Candidatus Heimdallarchaeota archaeon | reverse complement strand
GCATATGCGACGGGTTCGTTTAAAAATAACTTAGAGGATATCATTCAGAGATGGAGCGATATCGTAATAAATATTGCTGATGTAAGTCCAAAACTAATTGAAGATATTAAGAACATTGTGAAAAACAGAACTAGTGTTAGTTCAAAAAAGACTGAAATCATGTCTGATCTTACTAATCTAGGAACACTACTAGCTGAATTAGAGAAAGTCAATGCAGAAAATTATGGTTTAATGATAGAAATGGATGGATTGGATTTTCCACTTAAAGGACCTAAAAAAATGATTTCTATTTGCAAGGATGAAGAAGAGGAGATAGGATTTCTTCAAACTATACTTCGAAATTTAAGCAAAACAATGACTTTTATCGAAAAAGAGGATACTGAAGAAGAACTCTTAATGAATTCCTTAAAGTCATATGAAGATGCTTTCAATCAATTTCAGGAGTTAACAAACAAAGCAATTCAATTGTTCTCGCATACAGCTGAAGAACTAGAAAAAGAACATAAAAAAGCTCGAAAGTACTTGGGAATTGTTTAATTTTCCCAATTTTATATTTTTTATTTGCGTTAAGTATCAAAAAAAGTTATTAGAAGGCAGAATAAACTTTTCTTAATGAATGAAAACTCTGGTGAGCTGTTTACCATTAAAATGACTAGAGCATTAGAAGATAATGTTTTTGCAACAGGTATTACTATTTTTGAGATGATGGAAATAGCAGGTAAAGCTGTTGCTGAAGAAACCAGCAAATACGCTCTGAAGAACTCAATAAAAAACATCGTAATGTTGTCAGGTTTTGGAAATAATGGAGGAGATGCCTTAGTTACAGCTAAATATCTTATCGAGAAAGATTTCAATTGCGAAATAATTCTAGTAGGTAATAAGAAGAAATTCAATTCTCAAGCTTCTCAAAAGAATTATGAAAAATTGTCAGAAATTTTACCAGAGGATAGATGGTTTAAAATAAAAAACAAAAAAAGTGTAGAGACAGTACTAAAAAATATCGATGAAAAATCGATTATTGTGGATGCTCTATTTGGAATTGGAATACAAGGAAAATTAAAGGAACCATACAAAACAGTTGTAGAGTTCCTGAATAATAGTTTTAAAGGTGATATTATATCTTTAGATATTCCTTCAGGATATAATCCTGAAATTGATAATGAGATTTATGTTGAAAATCCTAATCTGATAATTTGTCTTGGAAGGAATAAAATTAAACAAGATAATTTTACAGAATCATCCATAATTGTACGAAATATAGGTATACCTGAAGAATCAGAATTATTTGTTGGGATTGGAGATTTGAAATGGTTTCTCCCCAAAAGGAAGAAAAGCAGTCACAAAAGACAAAACGGAGTTGTAACAGTTATTGCAGGCTCCAAGGACTATGTTGGTGCTCCAGCTCTCGCTGGTCTTGGGGCTTTTCGTACAGGAGCAGATTTGGTCTTCATAGTTACTCCAGCAAACATTAGAGAAACTGTAGCTTCATTTGCACCAGATTTCATTACTATTCCTGCACATGAAAATGAAATTGAACCGATTGATATCAAAAAAGCTTTTGAACATCCAAGACTTAAAGGTTCAGCTTTTGTAATTGGTCCCGGAATGATGGATACAACAAAAACTAAGGACACATTACTAGAATTTCTGAAAGATAAAGTTCAAAGACAAGTTGTAATTGATGCTAGTGCTCTTAGTGTAATGGAAGAAAATCATCTGTCTTTGTTGAAGTTTCACAGATCTATTCTAACCCCTCATGGGGGAGAATTCTTTAGGATATTTAAGAAAAAACTAACTGGAGAATTAGAAAAAGACATTAAAATTGTGGAAGAAGCTGCGAAGAAATGGAAAACAACAATTCTTCTAAAGGGAGAGAATGATATCATCTCTGACGGCTTAAGAACAAAAATAAACAAAACTGGACATCCAGGCATGACGGTTGGAGGAACAGGTGATGTACTTACAGGCATAGTAGCTACATTGCTCTCAGTAACAGATGATACATTTATGTCAGCTTGTTTAGGAGCATATATTTCAGGTGCAGCTGGAGAACTAGCATCTCAACAATTTGGGGATGGTCTTATGGCTTCTGATATCCCAGATTTCATACATCAAATCATTGACAAAGCTATGGGTTTTAAAGCTAAAGAAATATAGCGTATAAAAAATCACTTGGTTTTAGGAAATGCTTGGAGATAATGATACTACTATGGTTCCTATTCCTAGATGAACTGCAAGAGCAGGAGTGAGAAAATTAATTATCTTCTCTCCAAGTGATAATTTCTTCTCCAATTCTTTCATTATCTTTTCTGCGGATTCAGCGTCATCTCCATGAGTAATCATTAGGTCATATTTCTTATCTTTTTGAATTCTGGAAAGTATTTCTTCAACAACTTTCTCTTGAGCTTTCTTCTTTCCAGTTGCTTTACCAATTCCATCTAGTAAACCATCTTTTATCTGGATTATAGGTTTCGCATTCAACAATGTTCCCACAAAGTATTTGAGATGAGAAATTCGTCCCGATTTCTTTAGATTTTCAACATTATCCACGTAACCTAAAAGAATAGATTCGTCACGTACTCTTTCAACTTCCTTAACTAACTCTTCTCCAGTAATACCCTTTCTAGAGAGTTTTGCAGCTGCTAAAGATAAGAACGCAAGCACTCCTGATCCATATTTCGAATCGACTAAATGAACCCTCTTATCCTTAATTCTTTTAACAACAATTCCTGCAGATTGATAGGTTGCTGATAACTTAGAAGAGAGAGTAGTAATAAAAACAGAGGAATATTCTTTGAGACTCTCTGTTACTCTTTCCCAGAAATCTTTTGGATTTGGAGCTGATGTTGTTGGTAATTCATCTATATTTCTTAATATATCGTAAAATTCATTTGACGTCATTTGAGTCCTATCTTTATACATTTGATTGTTATAATGTATGTAAACAGGAATAATGTCTATATCAAACTTTTTTACAAGCTCATCTGGAAGATCACTAGTACTATCCACAATAATTTTCACTTTCTGATTTGCCATATTAAATCCTTCTTTCTTTAGAATAGTTGGTATAGATGTAATGAATAAACGGAAAGATTTTCAATTTTCTTCTCTTATTGAGATATATAAATTATTTCCTCAAACAAAGGAAAAAGCATTTTAGTGATTTTGAAGCTCTTTTCTACTCACTTTTCCTCTTAGCTCTTGCTTCATCTTTGGCTCTTTTCTTTGCTCTTTTTTCTTCTTCGCTTCTAGCTTTTTCTCTTCTCTTTTCCCTTTCTTTCATATATTTCTCGTTCTCTTTTTCCTGTTTCTTCTTTTCTTTTTCTGTTACTTTCTTTACTTCCTTCTTCAGAACGGAAGGTATGGGTAAATCTTTAGTTCTTTCAGTAACTTGTCCAAAGAATTTCAGAACTGTCATAGAGAACTTAACAAGAGTTAACAAATCTGCAGGTTTTCCTGTCATGCTGAATTTCATTTCAAAATGTGGTTCATCTGTTCTTACTGATATCCATTGAACTTCTTTAGAATAATCTTTAAGACTTTTAAGGAACATTTTACTTCTTATTAGCTGATTTATTGCTCTTGGTCTGTTTGATTTAATGAGAAAAACCTCATTGGTATCTTGATCGGGAGTTGGAATGTCATCTATCTCTACCAAATAATCAAAATCCTTTCTTATTGCTGATTTCATTTTATAAGGAATCACTTCAAATAAAACACGAGGTTTTTCAGCAAAATTAGCAGCTAAACCAAAAGAATCCTTGTTTCTAAAGAATAATCCATCTACTAGCATTGTTGGGAAACTTGATCTTGGAAGCAATATTAACCAGGCTGATGCACTTTTAA
>JAGLTP010000728.1 GCA_023135215.1 Candidatus Heimdallarchaeota archaeon | reverse complement strand
GAAAAAATCATATTAAGAGCAATAGAACGTGAGGACATTGACTCCATAATGGAATATTGGAATACATATGAATCTAGAGTAGGACGAGGGAGATTTATTCCTGAGTCTAGAAAACAACGAGAAGAATGGATTGAACAAACCACTAAGGATGCAAAACAAGGGAAAGGTTTTACTTTTGCTATAATTGATAAGACATCAGATCAATTTTTGGGTGCATGTTCTCTAAAAAGGATAAACGCTGTCAGTCGAGGAGCATTTCTAAGTATCTCAATATATAATCCTGCAAATCATGATAAAGGATATGGGACTGATGCTGTAAAATGTCTACTTAGAATTGGTTTTGATATCCTCAATCTTCATCGGATTGAATTACATGTATACGAATTTCTAGAAAATGCAATACATATTTATGAGAAGCTTGGTTTCAAAAAAACAGGTGTTAGAAGAGAAGCCTCCTTTGTCGTAGGGGAATATAGAAACGACCTAATAATGGACATACTGGAAACGGAATATAACAAAAAATAAGAGTCGTTTTAGTATTCTGTTTGTAAATTATACTCTATATTACTTTGATTGTTTATACAAATGTCTATTTTATGCAGATTTTTTTTAGATGTGTGTTTTTTTCTGCACTAGAATCTGCCTATTAACTTTCGGCACAAATCCTCTAATCCTTGGAATATGGTGTTTAACGCGAAATCCCCACTTTCACATGACCAAAACGGTTATATTTAGTTGCCTCTATTACTTTTAATAGACTATTGAAAGTTGGGTGTATATTCTGATAGACAAGAAATACAAAATTACATTACTTGGTGACGGTGCTGTAGGCAAAACTTCCTTAAGAAAGAATTTCATGGGAGAAGCATTTTCTACAAAGTACAATATGACATTAGGATCAGATTTTGCAGTTAAAAACTTAGAAGTAGATGATTCTGAAGTAATGCTTGTGATTTGGGATCTTGCTGGACAACCTAGATTTTCTGCAGTTAGAGAAGCTTATTACAGAGGAAGTAGAGGCGCATTAATCGTATTTGACCTCACAAGAGCAGAATCTTACGAGAACTTAGCTAATTGGGTAGCGGAACTAGTGAAGAATAATGGGTATAAAAAAATACCAATAGTTTTGATAGGAAATAAGATGGATTTAAGAGGTTCTCTCTATAATACTATTCCTAAAAAATATGGAGAAAATTATGCCAAGAGATTGGGTGATTGGAGCGGTTTTGATGTTCAATATCTCGAAACATCTGCCAAATTTGGAGACAATGTTGAGGAAGCTTTTGCAACACTTGTAAGGCAAATCATCAAAAGTATACAAAAGGATCTTGTTAGACCACAATTTCAAAGCGAACCATCTATGTAGTTTTCTTTAGATCTTTTCTTTCTAAATTTTGCTACTAGGTTAAGTTTATTTTTAGATATATGATTCTAGTTTTGATAGTAATGACAAATATAATAGATGTCGACATTGTTCATTCTTTTTTGTATTGTTTCTTTATTTTTCTATAAATACCTAAGAAGATATCCATTCTTGGAACTCTATCCATATATTCTTTGAAGTCTTCGCCAAATCTCTCAATAAATATACTTTCTTCCTTAATCATATAATAGTACATAATAACAATACTTGGAAATGCTAAAATTGAACTCCATCTTAAATCCGAGATAAACATCATTCCAATGAATAAGATCATTAATCCAAGATATATAGGGTGTCTTATTACAGTATAAATTCCCTTTTCTTCAAACCTGATTCTTGGTCTTCTCTTTTCCTTGATCTCCACTCCTTCATAAAGTACAATACTACCAGAAGCTAAGAAAGCAAAAGCTATAGATATAATTACATACCCTATAATAGGTAGAGATTGCAGATTGTGATTCTCAAAAAAGAAACCCATTAATATCACTTGTCCAACCATAGAAAGGAATTGGATTGACGCGATTATTACAAATAACCAGTTTGTTTTCCCCTCCTTCTGCTTCTGATCCATATTTTCAATACTTATCTGGCTTTCATCTTCTTGTGCAGTCATAGCTTTCAAAGAAAAAGACTTACTATTTTTATAAAAATCTTTTTCCATTACTACTAAATTTCATTTGTGAAGTTTACTCGTCGTTTTTTTGCTCTTTTAGTGTTATAAGTTCTAATGCAACTTCTTCAATATACTCATAATCTTCTAGCTTGTTTTTCCATTCTGAAGGGATATTTTGAATGCCAAGAAAACTTCCTAGAAGCCCTCCTACCATAGCTCCTATTGTGTCTCTGTCTTCTGAGATGAGAATTGAATCTATAAGACAATCTTCAAAGGAATAAGGATTCTTAATGAAAGAATATAATGCAAAAGGTACGGATCTATGTGCTGTTATATCTGCTCCAAGTATAAAAGAAGCAATTTTTAATGCTTCATTTTTTTTGCTTAATTCTTTAATCGTTTCTAGTTTCTTCTTGAAATCTACAGTTTTAGCGAATTTTTGCAATTGGAAGATAAAATAATCCCAATTTTGTGATTCTTCTTGTTCATCTGGGATCATGGGGACAACCATACTAATCCCCTTAGCTAATACTGCAGCTCCATCAATTCCTAGGGGATGTGTGTGAGTCACTATTGCAGACTTTGTAACTTCTTCGTAAAGATGTTCTGAGTCAAAGAAAAACAGACCAACAGGAGCTATTCTCATTGAAGCACCATTCCCAAAAGAACCTTGACGATCAAACAATTTGCTTGCTGCTTGCAGATAAGTTAAATTCTGTTTTTCAACAAGAGAAAAGATGGTGGGAGGACCAATAGCATATCCTCTATCAGGTTCACGAAGATAGTTTTCATGGAAAGTCTTTCCTAAATGCTCGCTATTAATTCTGCCTTGATTTATAATTATAGATTCCGCTATTCCAAGAGCCATAGCGGTATCATCTGTGTAATTAAGTACAGAATGTTGATCTATGTCAGCAATTAATGAATCAGAGCTATCATGAGAAAATGCAATCTGACCAATACTGTCTCCTAGTGCACTTCCAACAAATCCTCCTAGCAACTTCTCTTTTAAGTTCATGAAAACCATCTGAACAGTATTGAGAAGAAGATAAGGGAGAGGATTAAAAGGCTTTACTATCAGATTTTTATATTAAAATAAAGGCTTCCGATTAAGAAAGAGTGTTGCTGAAAGATGATAATAGAGAAAATTAAAACCAAGACTTTAGTAAGAAAAAGCGGTGTTTCACTTTTTTCTTGGGGCGAAGTAACACTTAATCCATATCAAGGTTGTTATCATAATTGTTCTTATTGTGATGGCTATTCCGAAGGCTATTATATGCATGATGATTTTTCTGAGAGAATTAAAGTCAAAACAAACGCTCCTTATCTTTTTGAGCAGTTTCTGAAGAAAGAAGGTTTCATTCCAATTAATCGAGAAAAAACTTCAACACTCATGGATTATATACCTTCATTAAAGGAAAAGAAAGATTACAATCATCCTCCAAAATATATTATTTTTTTAGGTGGAGGTGTATGTGATGTCTATCAACCTGCTGAAAAGGAGATAAAACTGACACGAAAACTCCTTCAAGTAGCATACGATTATTCCATGCCAGTATTCATTCTTACAAAAAATGCATACGTTCTAAGAGATTTAGATATTTTGAAGAAAATTAATGAAGATACATATGCATGTGTAAATTTCACCATAACTCTAGCAGATGAAGATGCACAGAAAGCTTTTGAACCTCGAGCTAGTACATCTCAAGAACGGTTTGAAGCAATCAAGAAACTTAGAGAAGAAGGGATCCACTCAGGAGTGTTTTTTTACCCAACTCTCCCATTTATTGGTGATAAGGAAGAGAATATAAAATCGATCTACCAACAAGCAAAAAACGTTGGTGCTGAATTCATCTATTGTTGGGGATTAACACTTAAACCGGGTCGAAATAAACGTCATTTCTTCAATAGCTTGGAAAAATACAATCCAGATTTATTGCCGAAATATGAACGATTATACGGTAATAATGATAAATATGGAAACTGGGATTATGAACAGTTTAAGGAACTTGGTTTGATAATGCCAGAAGTTTTAGGGTATAGAACAGGTTACAAACTGGGGATTAATTATACAGCTGAAAGATATGTTCCTGAAGGAAGAATAGAAACAAACCTGAAACTATCAGAATTGTTTATTAAGATAGCATATCTGAAACGCAGTATACTTCATAATACGCAGTCTGAAGTAAAACGATTCAGTGAAGCAGTTAAATTTTTTGAAACGTTTCAGAAAGATATTTCGAAATTAAGTGATGAAGAGATTAGGAAATTTCCAATATCAAGACATGTTTTACCTTATGCAGTTGAATATATAGAAGAAAAGAAAAGTCATTACCTTGATAGTTTGGAAAAGAAATCATATGAGTATGTGTGTAACCTTTTGAAATAACTCTTCTAATAATTTAGCGAATTTTATTCAACTAGTTTACCCAATATCTCGTCTATTTTGTTAACTACAAGAGATATATGTGCTTCATTAGGATAAAAGATAGATTCACAGTTAGGTATTTGTGATGCAACATATTTACCAATCTCAATTGTAACATTCTTATCTAATTCTCCATGCCAGACGTAACATTTCAAATCCTTAGAAATGTCTTCTAATTTAAAATTCCAAGGCTTTGTAAACAATTTACCATCTTGGAAAGGACCTTTGGATTTTTGTTGCAAGATATCCTTCAAATG
>JAGLTP010000727.1 GCA_023135215.1 Candidatus Heimdallarchaeota archaeon | reverse complement strand
TGCAAATTCTGTGAAAAAGAAGTCGTACATGAATTTTTAGGAGAAGACAGAAAGAAAGCTTTTACACTTACATTCCTTTGTCCTGAATGTGGGAGCTATCATGTTTTCGAATTCTTTGGTAGCCAATTTGAGCAACCCACAGAATTAGACTGAAGAAACCATCTGTTTATTAAATTTGCATTTCACTTTCATTTTGTCCATTGTATGGCAATTCTATGGTTTTAGATACTCAGATTAAGTTCTTCGAAAAAAAACGAACATTAGGTTTTTAAATAAGATTCTTGATAGATATATTAGAATCCAAAGGGGTTCAAATACATGAAAAAACGAATAATTTTAGGAATAGGCCTATTGCTAATATTACTGCCTATACTTTCACCAGTGTCAAATGTAACAAATGCGACATGGGATGATCCTACAAATGATGCTCCAAATTTGGAAGCATTTCAAGCAGGATCAAAATTTGTATATGACATAACCACTTTCGATTATGGTGCAGGATTTCTAGAAATACTAGATATCCTTCTTCCTATGGAAGCACCAGATTTTGATTATGGTTTTACAGGTACATTTGAGGGAAGTGAAATTATAGCTTATATTACGGCTATGGACAGTCTACCATTATATCAATATGATTACTGGTATGATTATGCATATGAGAACATGACTATGGAAAACGCTTTCCAAATGTTTACATATTTACAACTAAACGACGACTTAATGGCGTATGTTGATGCGTCAATGTTTACCTTCCCAGATGACTTTGCAGACAAAAATGAAACTAATTACTTTAACTATTGGCCATATGGAGATTTCATTCATACAATAGACTCTGATGAATTCTGGAATGGATTTAATGAAACATTCCTTGTCGATTTCACTAATGGATGGATGGACCGCTACAATGACAACCCAAATGTCTGGTTTGAATGGCCACATGAAGATTGGTTCAGTGATGATAATATCTATCAATTCGGCTGGGAACTAGGAATGGTGGTCGGATATGAAATGGGTTTCTGGTCATGTGAGTTTAGTGCAAAAAATCTTGCATGGAACGACAGTGCTATAGCATTGGACGGCTTTTATGAAAGTTTCTTCGATGCTAGATTAGATGGTTTCAGTTCAGGAGAAGATGATTATCAATTCTCAAATAGAATTCCAGATAGAAGACCTCCAGGAACACCAACACCAGCAACTCTATACGATTATGCCTACTATGAACACTATAACAGATGGTATGAAATGTACTACCAAGAAGGATATCTATACCAAGGCGCGTTAGAATACTTCAATAGACAATTATATCACGAACTCTATGAGAATGACTGGAATACTAGGACAAACGGATATATCCAAGGGTTCGAAGACGGCTATCATAATTGGAATGGATATTGGGCTGGAGACATGGACTATCCAAGTAACTATCATGGCCCCAATTATTTGAATTTCTATCCACCTGATCCTTACTTCTGGGATCCACGAGATTCATGGGAAGATGGATATAATCAAGGAATTCTAGACGGTTATAATTGGGCATATGATGACGGTTTCGCTGATCCAGATGAATACTTTGGAACCGATTACCTGAGTGGAATGTGGGATTATGGCTATGAAGGCTATCAAGATGGTTTTGCAGCAGGAGCTGCAGATAATATTGCAGCAAACCCTGAAAGTCCATTCCCAACAGATCCTTTCCCATCTCCATCATCATATTATGAAGAAGGAGCAAACTATGCTTATAATGGACAATTCTACGATGGTTATCACAATGGATATCTCTATGCTACACTAGTCAACAGTCCTGATCCAATGATGT
>JAGLTP010000726.1 GCA_023135215.1 Candidatus Heimdallarchaeota archaeon | reverse complement strand
GTAACAGCTACAAGCTCTGCTTCCAAGAAAAATCCAAAACATCTTATCTGTTCATCAAAAAACATCCGATAAGATGTAAAAAACGGAAATAAATGACCAGGAACATCGTCATAATCGATTAAATTGACGGATAATTTATCAAACTGGTTTACTTCAGAGCTCATTTTCTTACACGTTCAATAAAAGTTCCTTAAATAATTATGTTTGTTACAAAAGATTTAAGCATTTCTTTAGTAAGCGTAAGGTTTTTTATTTAAGAAAGTAACAAATCATTTGTTAAGGAGATTAAAATGTCTAAATTTGACCATGTAGAAGAAGCAATGTTTGGGCAATCAATATTCAAAAACGAATCATCGCTATATCCGGAATACGTTCCACCTGAACTACCAACAAGAGAAGATGATATTACTAGACTAGCAAGAAACTTTCGCTCTTTACTTGGAAAAGAAGGTTCATTCTCAGTTAATGTAGCAATAGTTGGTCACGCAGGAATTGGCAAAACAGCTTTATGCAAATATACAATGAAAAGATTCGAAGAAGCAGCAAATAACAGAAACATCCATGTTAAGTTTCTCTATTATAACTGTCACTCTTTCAGAAGTAAAACTGCTATCTTAAGAAATATTCTTTCAGAACACTTTAGGATTCAATCTCGTGGTTTTAGCGATGAAGAGATTCTCGATATGTTAGTAAAACGATTAACAAGGGAAGAGATTAGGTTAATAATAGCATTAGATGAAGCAAACATGCTAAATTCTGAAGACATCCTAAGTATTTTTCACTCTGGAGAATTATTTGGTTCAGAGCAGAGTATGATATCTACAATAATTATTTCTAGACCTATTGAGTATAGATCTCTATTAAATGTCCCACTTTCAGGGCATATTCACGATCAAATGGATATTCCAGGTTATAGCAGAAATCAACTTCTCCAAATACTAGAATACAGAGCAAATATGGCACTTTATCCTACATCATATACAGAAGAAACATTAAATCTAATAGCTGATATATGCTCTTCTTCTCAAAATGCAAGACATGGTTTGGAAATATTGTATCGTGCTGGTAAGCTGACTGATTTAAAACATGAGAATTTTATCAATCCTGAGTACATACGAGCAGCAAAAGCAGATGTTTATCCTGAATTAAGAAGAGATGTTCTAGAAGAATTAAGATTACAAGAACTTCTAACAGCGCTTGGAATAGCTAGAAAACTATCTATTAAAGGTATAACTTCCACAACTATTGAAGATGGGTATGAAAGCTATGTTGTAACATGCGAAGAATATGATCATGAATTGAGAAGCAAATCTTCATTTCGATCCGCTTTGGAAACTCTTCATAAAGTTGGAATTTTAGGTAAAAGTGTTGGTCCAATAGAAGATGGCAAAAGAGGTAGACGTGCTAAAATTACTACGTTCGATATTCCAGCAACTGTGTTAGTTGAGAGGATAGAGAATATCCTTTCAAAACCTGATATACTAAAAGAATAATTACTTAACACAAATCATAGTCATGGAATTTTTTACACCATCGAGGATGAGGTTATTATTCAAAACTTGATTTTTGAGCTCATCCATTGTATCAAATTCAATTTTCACTATCAAATCATATATTCCATAAACCGCATAAACCTCAGTTACTTCCTTAATTTCCTTCAATCCTTCTTGAACAGTTTCAAGCATTCCTGGTTGAACATTAAGTAAAATATAAGCTGCTTGTGTCATTTTGATTT
>JAGLTP010000725.1 GCA_023135215.1 Candidatus Heimdallarchaeota archaeon | reverse complement strand
TCCCAAACTCTCCTGTATATAATCTCGATAATAATCTTGATACTAATGGGGATAGCATCCTTATCCGCGATGTATATGTAGCAATATAGCTAAAAAGGAAATAGAAATATTTCCTTTCTTTTTCTTTTTTAGAATTTTAACTCGAAACTATTTTAGTTTCTTTGAAGAAAAATTAAATAATTTATTATTAAACTTAGAATAATGAATACGTACATGCTCAATTTGATTGTTGATCATCGAGAATCAAAACTGCTTAAATTGCTAGAACAGAAACAAGATACTATTACTTATGAAACTAAAGCTCTTGATGTTGGAGATGTAATTGTTTCCGAAGATGTAGCAATTGAAAGAAAAACAGGTTCTGATTTTATTTCTTCTATTATCGATGGTCGTTTGTTCGAGCAAATGCTTAGATTGCTTGATACTTATCCTAATCCTGTCCTCATTTTGGAAAGCTTTGATTACTTAGCGCTCGAAAACACAGAGATGAATCTTTCCTCCATCTATGGTGCACTGGCTTATATCTCCTACAAGTTGGGTATATCTGTTATTCCCACAGTAACAACTGAGGATACTCTCATAGTGATTGAAAGAATTGCATATAGAGAACAGATTGAAGATATTAAACCAACTTTAGCTAGAAGAGCACCTAAAGGCATGACAATTGAAGAAAGACGAGCTTATGCTTTAGAAGGATTGATTGATACTGGTCCAAAAAAAGCACAAGCACTTATTGAAAGTTTCAAAACACCTCTCAAGGTATTTGAAGCAATTAAAAATACAGAAATAGTCTATACAAAAACTGGTAATCCAAAGGGAGTAGAGGGACCTTTACAAAATCTCTCAGGTTTTGGTTGGAAGTATGTTAAAAAAAATAAAGAATTGTTGGTTGGAGAATCAGACTGAAATTCTAAGGAATTAACAATTTTCCAGCTTTATAGATCTCCTTACCATCAAGATAAATAACTGAATCTTCACTTTTCATGTCTTTTAGTATATCC
>JAGLTP010000724.1 GCA_023135215.1 Candidatus Heimdallarchaeota archaeon | reverse complement strand
TTTGTAGGGTGATGGTAAATCAAGACTCACTACTTTATTCTTCTCTAATCCTATTATTTCTGAAAAGGCATTAATAGGCTCCAAAGTCCCAGATAATGACACTGAGGCATATACTTTGTCGTAAATATCTTTTGTAATGTTTCTAGCATCTAAAGAAAGAACTATCAGTTTAGGAATTGGATTCCCTCCTCGTGACTGAACTTTTGTTATAAAATTAGCATAATCATCTCTTGTTTTTGTATTATATAATAGTGCTAAGGATCGTGCAACAGATGAAATGTAAGAAAAAGGAGCTTTGTTTTGTTGAATAAGGTTTTTCTTTACTAGTTCTCCCATACGATTAAAAATTTTAATCAAATCTTCATCGATTTTGTTCTGTGCTCGTTTTTCAACTATAGCTAAAAATTTGGTAGCTTCTATTCTTTTCTCTTCATCTGTTCTTAGGTTCTTAGTTTCCATATTAAGAACATGAGAAAGAGCTTCCAGAGTATCGTATATCTCACCCATCTTATATTTTATAGCTTCCTTTTCTGCGCTATCAATAGTGTAGCTAGATAAAGTTGAACTACTGACATCTATTGCGGTAGAAGGAAGATTATGAGCTTCATCAACTATTAAAATAACATCCTTTAATTCCTTCTCCAGACTGTTGAAGAAGGTAGTTTGAATATGAGGATTAAACACGTATTGATAACTACATGCTACAACATCTGCCTTTGGAAGAAGGTCATATGTTATTTCAAAAGGACATACTTCAAGTGACTTACAAATATCTAACAGTTCTTGACCGTCAATAACCTGTTTCTTTGTAATCTCTTCCAGTTTAATCTGAACTTTTTTGTTTGCTAATCGATTGAAATATTTGCACTTTCCACCTTCTTTCAGGTATCTGCAGATGTCTGAAGCATTTCCTGCGTCTATTGCAAATTTTTGAACTATAGGGTGAAGACAAATCTCTTTCCTTCCCCTCAAAGCTATTCCAGTTACAGGTTTCAGCTGTTTAATCATCTTAAGCTCTGCAATAACTCTACTCATCTGTTGGTGGGTTCTACAACTGTAAACAAT
>JAGLTP010000723.1 GCA_023135215.1 Candidatus Heimdallarchaeota archaeon | reverse complement strand
TTTTCTCTCAGATTCAGTTTTGAATTCCCTCTTTCCCCCCTTCCTTAAAACTATGATATGTTCATGCTCTAGAGTAATATACGCACCAGGAGGCATCATTCCAGAACCCATGAATTTGGTTGGGGCGTTTGTTTGTTTTGACCAGATTATAGAAGGTAGACAATTAAAACCGATTTTCATGCAGTGATTTAAAACTCTGGAATGGGAAGGATACAGATTAAATTCATTATTTATCCTTCTAGTTGCATCTCCAATATTTATACAAGCTAACCCTCCTGATTTTAAAACTCTAAAAATTTCATTCCAAACTAGATCTAATTCCTTGTGCATTAATTCAAAGGCTTCAAAGCCCTTTCCTTTTTCTAAAACTTCACCGATTTCAGGATTTTGATTACAGAAAAGCTGATCCCACATTTTAATCATAGGATAAGGACCGCTTGTAACAACAAGATCAACTGATTCATCACTAACTTCTTTTATATTCTGTGAGTTTTTGAAGTATAATTGATGAAGTGTTGTTAACATTGTTTTCCTCTTTTTAGCTTGAATGCAGGTAACTTAATCACATAAAATCTAGATGCATATATAATTGTTTAGAATAAATGTCTAGATAAATATCTTTCGCTAAATTTTCATTTTCTCAAATAATTTTGCTAATTTTGAAACAACCAACTTTACTGAAAAGCAAAGCGAAAGACTTTTTTATTTCATACCTAGTTATCACAACCATATCTCACAAATGTAAAATTAAGTGAATAAAATGTCAGGAGAAGAGAAAATTACAATAACGATGGATGGTAAAAAAATAGAGTGTAGCCCCGAGAAAACATATTATGAGGTTGCAAAGGAAAATGGTATTGAAATACCAATTATATGCCATCACCCTGAATTGAAACCTGTTGGTAAATGTAGAGTTTGTGTTGTAGAAGTTGACGATGGAGAAAAAACCCGAATCAATGCTTCTTGTAAAGAACTTGTTAAAGCTAATGTAAAAGTTCAAACAAATTCAGAGAGAGTAAGAAAAACAAGAACGGCTTTGATTACTAAAATGTGGAAATCTCACTCTCCAGATTGTCACGTTTGTAAAACAACGGATGGATGTCAAGTTGCAAAATTAGCAAAAGAATATGTTACTGAGGAGATAGAAAGAGAAGAAAAAACGATTGAATTATCTGAAACAAATGAATTCTTTTCTCTCATATACGAGAATTGCATTAAATGCGGTCGTTGTGAAAGAGTTACTCATGAGTTACAAGTTTGTAATGTTATATCTCTAGAAAAGGGAAAATTCGATGGATATCCTAGCACTATTGATGGGGAAAGTTTTGAAAAATCAGGATGTGTAACTTGTGGTAATTGCGTTGCTTTTTGTCCTACGGGTGCTCTTGTTAGCCACAATTTAAAGAATATTGAAGCAGATGCAGAATTACAATGTACAACCACAATATGTACTTACTGTGGAGTAGGTTGTAGTTTTGATCTGTATTCAAATGTAAGAACAAATCTTCTAGCTTATGTTGATTCAAATCACGATAATGTAGTTAATGGCATGACTTTATGTGTAAAAGGACGCTATGGTTGGGATTTTGTAAACCATCAAGATAGATTAAATATTCCATTAATTAAAAAAGATGGAGAGTTTGTTGAAGCATCTTGGGAAGAAGCATTTGACTTAATTGAGAGTACACTGAAGAAGATTCGAGAAGAGAGTGGTCCTGATTCCTTAGCGGTTCTAACTTCTGCTAAATGTACTAATGAAGAAAATTATCTAATGCAGAAATTCGCAAGAGCAGGTTTAGGGACAAATAATGTTGACCATTGTGCTCGCTTATGCCATGCTTCCACTGTAACAGGACTAGTCCGCGCATTTGGATCAGGTGCAATGACTAACAGTATTTCTGACTTAACAAATGATGCTGAAGTTATTTTCATTATTGGAAGCAACACCACCGAAGCTCACCCAATAATTGGAATAAAAATTAAACAAGCGGTTATAACAGAAAAAACCAAATTAATAGTCGCAGATCCAAGAAAGATAGAGTTAGCAGATTATGCTGAGATCTATTTGCAGCATAAACCAGGCTCAGACGTTGCTTTGATTAATGCCATGATGAAAGTAATTCTTGAAGAAAACCTTCATGATGAAGAATTCATACATAGTAGAACTGAGGGATTTGATGAACTAAAAGAGAATCTGGAAAACACAGCTCTTGATGTTTTGTGTAAAATCGCGAATATTAACGTTGAAGATTTGAAGAATGCTGCCAGATTATTTGCAAACGCAAAAACAGCTTCTATCGTATATTCAATGGGAATTACACAGCACACCACTGGTACAGATAATGTCTTATCGCTTGCAAACCTTGCTATGATTACCGGAAACATAGGGCGTCCTGGTGCTGGAGTCAATCCGCTTAGAGGACAGAACAACGTTCAAGGAGCTTGCGATTTAGGAGGATTACCTAATGTTTATCCAGGATATCAGAGAGTTGATGATTCTGATGCCAAAACTAAATTTGAAAACACTTGGAGTTGCAGTCTAGACGTTAAACCTGGCTTAACCGTTGTTGAAATTATGGATGCGGCTCACAAGGGTGATGTTCGTGGAATATATGTTATGGGAGAGAACCCAGCAATGAGCGATCCTAATCTGAATCATGTTAGAGAAGCTCTTGATAAAGTTGAATTTCTTGTTGTCCAAGATATATTCCTCACTGAAACCGCAAAATATGCTGATGTTGTTTTACCAGGAGTATCATTTGCTGAAAAGGATGGCACGTTTACAAATACAGAGAGACGAGTTCAAAGAGTAAGAAAAGCAATTGAACCCAAGGATAATCGAATGCAAGATTGGAAGATTATTGAAGAAATGTTACACAGATTTGGACTCGATACAAGTTACGAGACCCCAAGCGACATAATGGATGAAATAGCAACAATTACCCCCATTTATGCTGGTATTACCTATGATAGAATAGATGAAATTGGTTTACAATGGCCTTGTACAGATGAAAATCACCCTGGGACAAAAATCCTTCATGCGGAAGAATTCACTCGTGGAAAAGGGAAAATCCATGCTATCAAGTATCTAGAACCTGCAGAATTACCAGACAAAGAATATCCATTAATCTTAACTACTGGTCGAAACTTATATCATTTCCACACAGGCGAAATGACACGTAGAGTAGAAAGCATTCATAAAAGAAAACCCATCGAAAGAAGCCAAATCAATGTTAAGGATGCTCAGAAATTAGGCATTAAAGAAGGGGATGAAATCTTCATTGAATCGAGACGAGGAAAAATCTCAACAGTAGCTAATGTCACTGACAGGATACAAGAGGGGGTTGTTTTCATGACTTTCCACTTCAAAGAATCAGCAGCGAATATACTAACAATTGATGCTCTAGATCCTTATGCCAAAATACCAGAGTTCAAAGTATGTGCAATTAAAGTTTCTAAAAAATAGTTTTCTCTGAAAAATGTGTTTATTCACATTTTTCTAGACTTTATTTTTATTTTAGTTCTTAATTCGATGATTTTTTGAATAGTTGGTTTGTTTTCTTCTTCTGGGAAAAAATGAACTAAATCTTGCAGAGCATGTAAAGCGAGAAAAGGCATTTTATTATTCAACCAATAATTATATTCTTTCCTTAAACATTCCTTCCCTATATCACCAATTCCCTTAGCTGATTCTGATATACTCTTAATGAAACACTGACTCCAGAGAAAAGCTAAATAGAAATTATTATTTTTTATAAGATCCCCTAAGAAATCATTAGCATCTGTTGAAGAGTCAGGAATAGAAAAGCTACTTCTCCTTATTTCGTTTGGAGAAGGAATTTGTATTTCACCAATATCGTACTCTGTTTCTCTTGATTTAGTAAAATCATCTTGGATGTTTATATTGTCAAAAATGTAGGAAGGGAGATTGTTTTTCGCAAGTATTGAAGTTGCATTGTATACTCTCAGATGTGGTGAGAGTCTGATCAAAACATCAGCTCTGGTTAAAGGTAATTGCTCAAATTCCTCAGGAAAATAAACGTCTGATCCATATAATGAAAGTAAAGGTTCTATCATTCCATTTTCATATTGCAAAATACTAACTCCAGACTTTTCAACATCCATTTTGCTTAGAATTAGAAAGTCAAGAAAAGGTCTATCAGATGGGACAAATTGTACGTTCCTATCAGTGTAATGATTCAAAACGGAATAAATACCCAAAAAAACTCCTTTAAATTTTGTATTCTGAGAGTCTATGATAAAATTAGGTTTTTCTGAAGAAACATGAGATTTTATTATATCCAAATAATTTCTTTTTCTATTTAATGAATTAACTGAGATGCAAATGTCTTGATAACGTGAACTGCTTTTTTTCAGTAAATGAATTAGTAAAGGAGTTTGGTTTATTTGAATTAATGCTTTATCTTGCCATTGACTATTCTTTAATTGAAATCTTCTTGAAGATCCTCCTGCAAGGATAGCCAAAACTGAAGCAAGCATTATCTCAAAATTGTTTTATTTCTATAAATTACTTTTGTCTAAAAAGAGAAAATAAAAAAGAAAAAAA